>NZ_JBJGEJ010000001.1:458865-553835 GCF_045062345.1 Pseudomonas sp. 2024-210
AGAGGGGCTTGATCTCTAACAACTCTGACACTGTGCAAATTTGCTCTTGCTGTTAGTCCCTTCTCCCTCTGGGAGAGGGGCTTGATCTCTAACAACTCTGACACTGCGCAAATTTGCTCTTGCTGTTAGTACCCTCTCCCTCTGGGAGAGGGTTAGGGTGAGGGGCTTTTGACCTTTAAAGGGCCATCGGTGCCCGTTCACACAACGTATTCAGCGCCTTGGCCCACTCAGGATTGTCATTGAGACACGGCACCAGCACCAACTCCTCGCCCCCCGCCTCAATAAACTGCTCGCGCCCTCGATCGCCAATCTCTTCGAGGGTTTCAATGCAATCGGCCACAAACGCCGGGCACATCACCAATATCTTCTTCACGCCTTGCTTGGCCAACGCATCCAGACGCGCCTCGGTATAAGGTTCGATCCACTTCGCCCGCCCCAAACGCGACTGAAACGCGACTGACCATTGCCCCTCGGCCAACCCCATGCGCTGCGCAAAAGACTGCGCCGTTCGCAGGCACTGCGCCCTGTAACACGTAGCCATGACCGCAGGCGACGCATACTGGCAGCAGTCCTCACTTTTCAAACAGTGATTGCCAGTGGGATCGAGCTTATGCAAGTGCCGCTCGGGCAAGCCATGAAAACTCAGCAGCAGGTGATCGTAATCCTGCTCAAGGTGCGGCCTGGCACTTTCCACCAAGGCATCAAGGTATTCAGACTGGTCATAAAACGGCTGCAAAATTGAAAACTGCACCGCCAGCTTTTTGGTTTTGACCACCCGCTTGGCTTCTTCAATCACCGTCGTCACCGTACTGTCGGCGAACTGTGGATAAAGCGGCGCAAGCGTGACCTTTTTAATCCCTTGAGCCGCCAGGCGGGTCAAGACGGTTTCGATGGAAGGCTCGCCATAGCGCATGGCCAGTTCCACCGGCCCCTGTTTCCACTCCTTGGTCATCGCCTGCTGCAAACGGCGACTGAGGACGACCAGCGGTGATCCCTCGTCCCACCAGATGGACGCATAGGCATGGGCTGACTGCTCGGGACGCTTGATCAGGATCAGCGACACAATCAAACGCCTCAAGGGCCACGGCACGTCAATGACGTACGGGTCCATCAAAAACTGATTCAAGTAGCTGCGTACATCCGCTACCGAGGTAGAGGCCGGTGAACCCAGGTTAACCAGCAAAAGCGCGTGCTCGGTCATGCAACATCCTATTTCAAAGGCGGGCGGACAAATCATCCAGCGCCGCACGTAAATCAGTGAACTGAAAAGTGAACCCGGCGGCCAGCAATCGGGTCGGTGTCGCCCGCTGACCACCCAACAATAACAGGGACAACTCACCCAGCCCGACCCGCAGCACTAAAGCGGGCAACGGTAAAAATGCCGGGCGATGCAGCACTTGACCCAAGGTTTTTGCGAATTCGGCATTACGTACAGGGTGCGGCGCGCAGGCATTATATGGGCCAGTCGCGGCATTCTCATGCACAAGAAAATCAATCAAGGCGATTTGGTCGTTGATATGAATCCACGGCATCCATTGCCGTCCATTGCCTATCGGCCCGCCCAACGCCAGCTTGAAAGGCAGCAACAAACGCGACAAAAAACCGCCTTCGGCCGCCAATACCAGCCCCGTGCGCACCAGCACCACACGAATGCCCAATGCTTGAGCACGCTGCGCGGTCTCTTCCCAAGCGATACACAGATGGCTGGCGAAGTCGTCATTGACCGGAGGCGACTCCTCCGTCAATTCGCGCTCGCCACCATCGCCATACCAGCCCACCGCCGATCCGGAAACCAATACCGAAGGCTTTTGCTCGCGGCTTTCAAGCCAGGCCACAAGCGTTTCAGTCAGGGCAATTCGACTGCTCCACAGCACGGCCTTGCGCTTGCGGGTCCACGGCCGATCCGCTATCGGCGCACCGGCCAGATTGATCACCGCATCGAGCGGCTCCTGACCCAGCTCTTCAAGCACGGCAACGCCCCTGACCCCCTCACCACACAATTCCCTCACACGCTCAGGGCGCCGGCTCAACACACTCAGGCGATAGCCTTTGGCCAACCAGTGCCGGCATAGGTGGCGACCGATCAAGCCTGTACCGCCGGTCAGCAAAATGTGCATGAGGTGATCCTCGCTGTAAGTTTTATCGGATGCACTGGTCTATTTTTAAAGAAAGCCCATTTTTTCGGCTCTCTGCACTAAAAGAAGAATAGGCCAGACTGACCCGACAGGCGCACTAAAACCTATACTAATAAAATAATTTGTACAGGAATTAACGACGCAGTAGTCTGTGCAAACTGGATCGAGGCCACTATGACTGTAGCTATCGCAATTATCGGGGCCGGCATTGCCGGGCTTTCCGCAGCACGCAAACTTCACGACGCCGGGCACAAGGTGCATGTGTTCGATAAAAGTCGAGGCAGCGGCGGACGCATGTCCAGCAAGCGCAGCGACGCCGGTTCGCTGGACTTGGGGGCGCAATACTTCACTGCCCGCAACCCGCGCTTTGCCGCAGAAGTCCATCGCTGGGACACTGAAGGCTGGGCCAGCGAGTGGAAACCCCACCTCTACAATAACCACACAGATGGCCAGCTGACCCCTTCACCGGACGAGCAAACACGCTGGGTCGGCAACCCGCGCATGAGTGCTATCACTCGGGGCTTGCTCGGCCATTTACCAGCCAGTTTCATGTGCCGTATTACCGAATTGATTCGCGGTGAAAAGCACTGGCACCTGCAAGATGCCGAAGGCAATGAACATGGCCCATTCAGCCATGTGATCGTGGCCACTCCTGCACCGCAGGCATCCGCCCTGCTCGCCACCGCACCCAAGCTTGCCAGTGCGGCCGCCGGCGTAAAAATGGACCCGACCTGGGCCGTGGTGCTCGCCTTTGAAACGGCGCTGAACACGGCCATCGATGGTTGCTTTGTACAGGACAGTCCACTTGACTGGGTGGCCCGCAACAGCAGCAAACCCGGGCGTGACAGTCATCCGGACACCTGGGTTCTGCACGCCACCAGCGCGTGGAGCAAAGAACACATCGACATGCCCAAAGAAGCCGTCATCGAGCATTTGCATGGCGCATTTGCTGAACTGATGCACATCACCGTTCCCGCGCCCAGCTTCACCCTGGCGCACCGCTGGCTGTATGCGCGTCCTGCGAGCGCCCATGAGTGGGGTGTTCTGGCAGACTCCGACCTGGGCCTTTATGCCTGTGGTGACTGGTGCCTGTCCGGGCGGGTCGAAGGGGCATGGCTGAGTGGACAGGAAGCGGCCCGCCGGGTCATTGAGCGCTTAGAGTGAACCGCATTAACCCACGAAAATTGCTGCTGTCCAAATGGACAGCAGCCACGCCTGAACACCGTGAAAAGCACTTCCTGGTCACCCAGGTGTTTTGCGATGAGGAAGGCACCGTGCTCGATATCGAGTTACAAGCGGTGCTGACTCAGCGCACTCAGCGCATGCCCTGGCAACGCCTGAAGGACATGCACACGTGGGCAATTGGCTGGAAATAATACCCGGCTCCCCCCCTTTGGAAACGCTGCCCTCCAACAAATAGTTGTACAAGTAATTTGACTTGTACAACGCCAAGCCTATGATGAACTCAAGTTGTACATCTTACAAAAGATGTACAAGAAATTCTTGGAGGTTCATCACATGGCCCACGACACCTCAACTCGCAGCAAGCCCAAAATCGCCATCAGCGCCTGCTTGCTAGGCGCCGAAGTTCGCTTTAACGGCGGCCACAAAGAATCGCGGCTGTGCAGTCAGGCGCTGAGTGAACATTTCGATTTCGTGCCCCTGTGCCCTGAAGTCGCTATTGGCTTGGGCATTCCGCGCCAACCGATCCGTCTTGTCGGCGACCCGGCCATGCCCCAAGCGGTGGGCAGCGTCGACAGCACGCTTGAGGTGACCCAAGCACTGCATGACTATGGCGTCAGCATGGCAGCAACCCACACTGACATTTGTGGCTACATCTTTATGCAAAAGTCGCCTTCCTGCGGGCTTGAGCGGGTCAAGGTGTATCAGGATGGCGGCCGGCCAGCCGAGCTGAGCGGACGCGGCATTTATGCTCAGGCCTTTTGTGCCGCGCATCCCGATTTACCGGCCGAAGAAGACGGTCGCTTGAACGACCCCGTCCTGCGTGAAAACTTCCTTACCCGGGTCTACGCCTACAGCGCATGGCAAGACTTGCTTAAGGCGGGCCTCACCCGCCGCTCGCTGACCGAGTTTCATGCGCGCTACAAATACCTGCTTATGGCCCATCATCCCGTGCAATACAAAACACTGGGCAACCTGTTGGGCAGCATGGGGAAAAATCCCCCTCAAACCATTGCAGGCCAGTATTTCAGCGAGCTGATGAAGGCGCTGAAAAAATGCGCCACCCGGCGCACTCATACCAATGTGCTGCAACACATTAGCGGCTACCTCAAACAATCCATCAGCCGCGAAGACAAGCAGGAAATGCAGCAATTGATCGTGCAGTACCTGAACGGCATTGTGCCGCTGGTCGTCCCGCTTACGTTGCTCAAACATCACTTTCGCCTGCACCCGCACCCCTATATCGAGCGTCAGGTTTATCTGCAACCGCACCCTGAAAACCTCAGCCTGCGCAATGCGATCTGACCATGAGTGATGAGCGCCCCATGACCCATAACCCTGACACCGACTACAGCCAGGCACTCGCCGATGGCTGGCGGCCAATCCGCGAAGTGGCCCGCATTACCGGCGTGAATGCCGTAACACTGCGCGCATGGGAGCGCCGCTATGGCTTGATCGTTCCGCACCGCACGGCCAAAGGCCACCGCCTGTTTTCACCCGACCAGATTTTGCGCATAAAACACATCCTGACCTGGCTTAACCGCGGTGTGTCGGTGAGTCAGGTCAAACCGTTACTGGACGCTGCGCCCGATTTCCACGAACCCGCTGACAATGACTGGCAGACGTGGCGGCAGGCCCTGACGCGGGCAATCAGCGACCTGTCTGAGCGTAAGCTTGATGACAATGTGAATCAGGTGATGTCGCTTTACCCCGCCCGCACGCTCTGCAAACAGCTATTGATTCCGCTGCTCAGCGAGCTGGAACAACGCTGGCAGGGCCAGTTCGGCACGCAACTGGAGCGCACGTTCTTTAACTCCTGGTTACGCAGCAAACTGGGCGCGCGTATTTACCACAATAATCGCTCAGTAAGCGGCGCTCCCGTTCTGCTGATTAACCAGTCGTCTCAACCCTTCGAGGCCGCTCTATGGCTGAGCGCTCTGCTGGTCAGCAGTAGCCATTGCCCGGTTGAAGTCTTCGACACGCCAGTACCCGGCGGTGAACTTGGGTTGGCTGTAGAACGCCTGAAAGCCCGCGCGGTGGTGCTCTATTCAAGCCAGGCCCTGAATACCCAGCTATTGCCCAAACTATTGGCCGGGATCCATTGCCCGATTGTGATAGCCGGGACCTGTGTTCGTATCCACAGCTCGGAGCTCACCGACACGGCGACCCAAATTGCCGGATTGACGCTTGCCAATGACCCGCTTGAAGTCCACCAGCACCTCGACCAGCTCGGTCTTATATAAGCGAGGCATTGACATGCAACTTATCTGGCTACGCAATGACTTGCGCCAATCCGACAACACCGCGCTGAGTGCCGCCGCCACACGCGGTCCCACCGTGGCCGTTTACCTGATCAGCCCCCAACAATGGCTGGCCCACGACGATGCGCCGTGCAAAGTCGATTTTTGGCTACGCAATCTGGGCACTCTGAGCGACAGCTTGCATGCGTTGAACATCCCTTTGCTGGTTCGCACGGCGGATACGTGGGATCAAGCCCCTGCCGTGCTGCTTGAACTGTGCCAACAACACGGGATTGAAGCCGTACATGCCAACCAGGAATATGGCATCAATGAAACCCGTCGCGATGAAGACGTCACCCAGGCTCTGCAAGCCCACGGCATAGCGTTCCATAGCTACCTGGACCAACTCCTGTTTCAGCCTGGTACTGTGCTCACGCAGTCGGGTTCATATTTCCAAGTCTTCAGCCAGTTCCGGCGAATCTGCTACAACCACTTGCACCGCGCACTTCCACAAATAGTCGAGTCGCCCCAGGCACAAGCTGCCGTACCCATTGAGCGCGATGCCATTCCACAATCGGTCGACGGTTTTACTCCGGCAACCGAATCATTGCGCGCGCTGTGGCCCGCTGGCGAACGTCATGCCCAGCAACGGCTGGCGCATTTTGCCGATGAGCAAATCCATTACTACAAGGACGAACGCGACCTGCCCGCCAAACCCGGCACCAGCCAGATTTCGGCCTACCTTGCAGCCGGTGTTCTTTCCCCTCGGCAATGTCTGCACGCGGCCTTGCAAAGCAATCATGGCGAGTTCGAAAGCGGCAACCCGGGTGTGCTCACATGGATCACTGAACTGTTGTGGCGTGAGTTCTACAAACACATTCTGGTGGGCTACCCACGGGTTTCGCGTCATCGCGCTTTTCGACTTGAAACCGAATTCCTGCCGTGGCGTGACGCCCCCGAAGAGCTGGCGGCCTGGAAAGAAGGCCGTACCGGCATTCCGATCATCGACGCGGCCATTCGCCAACTGCTGGACACCGGCTGGATGCATAACCGTTTACGGATGGTCGTGGCCATGTTCCTCACCAAAAACCTGCTGATTGATTGGCGCGAAGGTGAGCGCTTTTTTATGCAGCATTTAATTGATGGCGATCTGGCGGCCAATAACGGCGGCTGGCAGTGGAGTTCATCGACCGGGACTGACTCAGTACCGTACTTCAGGATTTTCAACCCGCTGAGTCAGTCCGAGCGCTTCGACCCGGAAGGGCGCTTCATCAAACACTGGCTGCCGGAACTGGCCGATCTGAGCAAAAAGGAAATTCATAACCCTTCCATTGCCGGCGGATTGTTTGGCGTGGCCGATTACCCACGGCCAATGGTCGACCTGAAAAAAAGCCGCGAGCGCGCGCTCACAGCCTTTAAAAATCTGCCGTCGCGGGCACTGGCGGTAAGTGGCGATGAATAAGTCTCAGCGTATCTGGCTGACGGGCGCCAGCAGCGGTATGGGCGCGCAGATGGCCGAAGAGCTGCTGAAAAGCGGCGCACACTTGGCGTTAAGCGCCCGGACCCTTGAACCCTTGCATGCGTTGTCCGAGCGTTTTCCCGGCCAAGTCCTGGTGGTGCCGGGGGACTTGACCGACCCTGCACAGGTGCGTGAAATCGGTCAGCAAATAGCTCAAGCCTGGGGTGCGCTGGACACCGTGATCCTTAACGCCGGCACCTGTGAATATGTTGATGTTCGCCATTTTGATGCCGCGCTGATCGAACGGGTAGTACGCACTAATCTACTGGCCAACAGCTACTGCCTGGAAACCGCCCTGCCCTTGCTGCGCAAAGGCCTACGCCCGCATCTGGTCGGCGTCGTCAGTTCAGTGACCTTCTGGCCGCTACCGCGCGCCGAGGCCTATGGCGCATCAAAAGCCGGGCTGCGCTATCTGCTGGAGTCGCTGCGCATTGATCTGGCCCATGAAAACATCGACGTCACGCTGGTCAGCCCCGGCTTTGTCGACACACCGCTGACTGAAAAAAATGACTTCCCGATGCCCATGCGCTGGTCGGCGCCAAAAGCCGCACAACATATTTGCCAGCGTCTGGACAAGCGGCCGCTGGAAATCGCGTTTCCTACGCTGTTTATCGCCATTCTAAAACTGCTGTCGAGCCTGCCTAAATGCCTGCAACTGGCAATAGGCAAGCGCCTGGCCAGAAACTCTGACGAGAAGCCATCATGAAAATCGCCATCATTGGCAGCGGCATCTCAGGGTTGACCTGTGGCTATCTGCTGCATAAAGAACACGACATTTGCGTGTTTGAGGCCAGTGATTGGGTGGGCGGTCACACCCATACCGTGGACGTCAGCGTACAGGGGCAGCGTTTTGCCATCGACACGGGCTTTATCGTGTTCAACGACTGGACATACCCCAACTTCATCAAGTTGCTGGACCAACTGGGCGTGAGTTCCAAAGCCACTGAAATGAGCTTTTCAGTACGTGATCCCGGCAAAAACCTGGAATACAACGGCAACACCCTCAACAGTTTGTTTGCCCAGCGCAGCAACCTGATGTCGCCCGGTTTTTGGGGGATGCTGCGCGACATTCTGCGATTCAATCGTGAAGCGGTGCGCGACTTGCAAGAACAACGCATTGCCGTCGACACGCGGCTGGGCGACTACCTGCAACAACGCGGCTATGGCGAGCGGTTTATCGAGCACTACATAGTGCCCATGGGCGCGGCCATCTGGTCCATGTCACTGAACGATATGCTGGCCTTCCCTCTGCAATTCTTTGTGCGCTTTTTTAAAAACCACGGTTTATTAAGCGTCACCCATCGCCCGCAATGGCGGGTGATAGAAGGTGGCTCCAGCGCCTACGTAAAACCGCTGAGTGCAGGCTTTGCCGAAAAGATCCGCCTTAACTGTCCAGTCATCCGAGTCGAACGCGATGACCAAGGCGTTACGATCCACAGCACCACAGGCAGCGAACGCTATGACAAGGTGATATTTGCCTGCCACAGCGATCAGGCACTCAAGCTCCTGGCCGAACCCAGCACAGCGGAACAGCACATCCTTGGCGCCCTGCCTTACGCTGATAACGATGTTGTCCTGCACACCGACACGCGACTGTTGCCCGATAGAAAACTGGCATGGGCCAGCTGGAACTACCGGCTAGGCGATGCTGGACAGCGCCGCGCCGCCGTTACGTACGACATGAACATCCTGCAAGGGCTACAGAGTGATACCACGTTCTGCGTCAGCCTGAACCAGCGGGCAGACATTGACCCGAGCAAGGTGCTGGCCAGCTACACCTACGCCCACCCGCAATACAGCCTGGAAGCGGTGGCAGCTCAAGGTCGCTGGCAAGAACTGATGGGCCCGCAGCACAGCTATTACTGCGGAGCTTATTGGGCCAATGGCTTTCACGAAGATGGCGTGGTCAGCGCGTTGCGCGTCACCCAAGCCTTCGGCCAACGGCTATGAACAGCGCCCTTTACAGCGGCTGGATCGCCCATCGGCGCTTTGCGCCGACCACCCATGCGTTCCGTTATCAGATTGGCTTGCTGTACCTGGATCTGGATGAGCAAGACGCGGTATTCGGGTTATCACCGCTCGCGGGCAAAAGCCGTTTTTCGCCTTTTTCATTCCGCGAAACCGATTACCTCAAGACGTACACCCACGCAGGCATGCGCCTGATCGATGCGGTTCGCCAGCTCATCGGCGAAGCCCTTGGGCACACACCGCAAGGCGCCATTCGCCTGCTGACGCAAGCCCGCAGCTGGGGCCTATCGTTTAACCCGGTGAGCTTTTTTTATTGCTATGAAACTGACGGGCAACTGGCTGCCATCTTGTGCGAAGTGAGCAATACACCGTGGCGCGAGCGCTATCACTACGTACTTCCGGCAGTCGGCGACGGTCATCAGTACGTTGCCGTGGCCAAGGCCTTTCATGTGTCCCCTTTCTTGCCGCGCGACCTGCAATACCGCATGAGCTTCAGCCCGCCCGATACACGGCTCGGCGTGCACATGGCCGACTGGCAAGGCGAGCAGAAACTGTTTGATGCCACCTTGAACCTGCAACGCAGCACGCTTGACCGTGCCGGATTGCATCGCTACCTGCGCCAATTCCCGTGGATGACGGCCAAAACCTGTCTGGCCATTTACTGGCAAGCCTTACGCCTTTTTATCAAACGCACACCGATTTTCCCCCACCGGGCCGCCGACGGCGTATTACGCATTGCCGCCCAGCAACCAGAGAATAAACGTCATGAAAAGCCCTAGTCTGGTGAGCAAGATTTCTCGTTTGAGTACCTTTAACCTGACCAGTGGGCTGCTGCGCGAAGGCGTGATGCGCCAGCTCAGCCAACTGCACAAGGGGCTATTGGTGATCTTTGAAAACGGCGTGCGCCAGACTTTCGGCGACAACACCGCAAAACTGGTCGGCGAAGTACAGATTCATGACCCGAGCGTGTGGGGCATGATCGCCAGCAAAGGCTCCATTGGCGCTGGCGAGGCGTTTATTCACGGCTACTGGAGCTCACCCGATCTGACCCGAGTCATTCGTGTGTTAGTCAGCAATATGGACGTGCTCGATGCCATGGAAGGCGGACTGGCACGTTTGGGCCGACCTTTTATCGGGGCATTGCACTGGGTCAATCGCAATACCCGCAAAGGCTCGGAAAAAAATATTGCCGCACATTACGACCTTGGCAACGAGATGTTCGAGCAGTTCCTTGACCCGACCATGATGTATTCAGCGGCTCAATTCCTCAGCCCTGACGACACTCTGGAGCAGGCGCAGCTCAACAAACTGCAACGTATTTGCCAAAAGCTCGACCTCAAGCCTCAGGACCATTTGCTCGAAATCGGTACGGGCTGGGGCAGCATGGCGATCTATGCGGCGGAACATTACGGGTGCAAGGTCACGACGACCACGTTATCCAAGGAACAATTCGCTTACACCCAAGCACGGATCGTCGCTCAGGGATTACAGAATCAAGTGACACTGCTGCTGGAGGACTACCGCGATCTCACCGGGCAATACGACAAGCTGGTTTCCATTGAAATGATTGAAGCCGTTGGCCATCGTTTTTTACCCGTTTACTTCAAACAGTGCTCGCACCTGCTCAAAAGCAACGGATTAATGTTGCTGCAAGCCATCACCATTCGTGATCAGCGTTATGAACAGGCCAAAAACAGCGTGGACTTTATCCAGCGCTATATCTTCCCTGGCGGCGCCTTGCCCAGCCTGCATAAAATGCTCGAAATCGTCACCCGCGAAACCGACATGAATCTGATGCACATGGAAGACTTTGGGCTGCACTACGCCAAAACCTTGCGCTTGTGGCATGAAAACTTCCGTCATGCCCATGGTCACCTGATCGAGCTGGGCTACGACGAATACTTTCTGCGCTTGTGGGAGTTTTACCTGTGCTACTGCGAAGGCGGATTCCTGGAGCGCAGCATAGGCACCGCGCAGTTGTTACTGGCCAAACCGGCCGCCATGCCGCAACCCGTGCTTGGGCGCCTTGATGCTTAAAAACCTGATCAACGCCGGGCTGTTCCAGCTCGGCTGGTTTGCCTGTGTGCTGGGCGGCAACAGCCCGTGGCTATTGCTCGCCTTTGCGGCGTTAGCAGTACACGTTCTTTGGGTAAGCCGTTCTTGGAGCGAAATCCGTTTGATAGTGGCCGTCTGTGTGATCGGTATGCTGGTGGACAGTGCGTTGCTCAACGCCGGGGTATTTGAGTTCAAACATGCAGGCGTCTTGATTCCACTCTGGCTGATCGTGCTCTGGGCCTTATTGGCAACCACCTTGAGGCATTGCCTGGCATGGACAGCCCGACCAGTCTGGCGGGCAGCGGTATTGGGGGCCATTGGCGGGCCGTTGTCGTATTACGCGGGGCAACGGATGGGGGCCGTGGTGTTCGGATTTGGACTATGGCCTACGTTGGCAGTGTTATCCGCCATTTGGGCGGGGTTGTTTGTGGCGTTGCAATGGCTCGCGGGTAGAACCATATGTCCATAATCTGCATGCAACCTGCCGGGAGACTTCAGACATTCGATAAAACCAGTTTATACATCTGAAACCCCCCCTGATCCCCACCCCTCTTATTTGACAAAAAACTACCAAGATCAAAGAACGCACTCCTCTAAAACACAGAACAATCCTACATACATCAATAAGATAAAAATAAATTATTGCTCCTTTTCAAGTTCAACCCAAAACCTGCAGGGAGCACTGTGCATGACAACAAACAACGGACCAAAAAACACATTCAGCAATTACAAGAAAATGATCGCACTTGCAGATAAACATTGGAAAGAGTCCGACCATAAAAAGATATCAAGCCTCAATGTGACCATTGAAGGCATCAACACACTAAAAGATCAACATGATCGAACGTTCCACCATTTCTGTACAACATCCTATCTAGGACTTGATTATCATCCCGCCCTCCTTAATGGCGCTGTTAAAGCGCTGAAAGACACAGGATCGCTACGTGTACCAAATTCTAAAAATCGCTGCAAAATAAATGCCCTTGAACAGTATGAACAAGAACTGTCGACGCTATTTTCCGCGCACTGCCTCAGCACCCTTTCATGCAGCGCGGCCAGCGCAGGCATACTCCCTTTGTTAGCCTCCGGGACCTTTACCGGCGATATCCCTCCGACCATGTGTTTTGACAAGCATGCTCACTATTCGATGAACCATGTAAAGGCCGCGTGTGCCGATGAAACCGAGGTCATTACCTCGCCGCATAACGACATGAACTACCTCGAAGAGGTGTGCAAGAAAAACAAGCGTGTGGCCTACATTGCCGATGGCGTATACAGCATGGGCGGGGTCGCCGATATTGAAGCCATCAACTATTTAAAGGCCCGATACGGCATGTTTACTTACATGGATGATTCCCACTCATTATCCGCAACAGGCCCACTGGGAGTCGGCCACGTCAGATCAAACATGGCGTGCCTCGATGACAGTTCAATTATTGTAGCGTCGCTGGCCAAGTCCTTTGGTGCGAGCGGAGGTGTTGTCATGTTCGCAAGCCCTGAACATCAGAAGAAAACATCCCGCTACGGCGGCCCAAGCAATTGGTCGCAAAGCCTTAATACAGCGGCCATCGGTGCAGGACGAGCGTCTATCCTTCTTCACAACACCGAAGAACTCATCCTTCTACAAAACAAACTACAAGCCAATATTGCACTTTTCGATCAACTCATCACCACAAAGCAACAAGGAAGTTTCACCGCTATTCGTCTGATTCACTGTGGTGAAACAGAGATTGCCACTCACGCTGTCGAATACCTGTCTAATAATGGTTTTTTCACCGCTGCCGTATTTTTTCCGGTCGTGGCGCAACATCAATCAGCAATACGAATCACCCTTCGGGCCGATATGACATTTGAGCTGATAAGGCAGTTTTGTGATTTGGTCAATGCGTATTGGAAAGAGCATGGATTGAGCGCTCATGTTTAATTAATCTCGCTCAGTGGCCGCTATAACTAAACACCCTCTCATCGCCTCCGGACGATACTGATGCCCCCTTCAAACGCCACCTTCTTGATCAGTGTGTCCTGCCTGGCCGTATTCCTGTCGCAACTGGGCATGATGATGTACTTGCCTGCACTTCCCGCTATCACGCAGGCATTGAACACCACTCAAGACCTGACCTCATTGGCGCTGCCTGTGTATCTGGCGGGCATGGCGCTGCCCATGTTGCTGTGGGGCAAGTGGGGAGCAGCGCTGGGCATCAAGAGAATCATGATGGGTTCGCTTTTACTGTTCAGCGTCAGCAGCGCACTGTTGAGCCTTTGTACTCAGGTCGAAACCTTTATTTCACTGCGGTTTGCCCAGGGCTTGGGCGCCAGCGGAATCTCGGTCATGGCACGTTCATTAGTGGCCCGGCATTTTCAAGGCAATGGCTTGGCCAAGGCATTATCGTGGCTATCAATTGCCTTTGTGATCTCGCTGGGCATTGGCCAATATGCAGGAGCGGTACTCATGAGTGCCTTCGGCTGGCCTGTCATTTTTTGGGGGCTTGGCGCGGCAGCCCTCGTTCAGATGGTTGTGGTTTACGCCTATTTGCCTGACTCACCACAGGTCAGTCATACGCCCGTTTGCTGGAGCCATTATTTAACGCTTGTGCGGCACCGGCCTTTCTTGCGCCCGGTACTGATGGGGGGCTTGGGCTACGGAATCATTATTGGATTCAACACGGCGGCGCCTTCGATTTTTCAAAACACGTATCAGTGGTCAGCCTACGACTATGGGCAGTTGGGCTGGGCAATGAGCCTCGCGTATCTGCTGGGGTCGATAGGTGTTAACCGATATGTCACCGTCTGGGGCCAGACGTTGATGAGCCGCATGGCTATCCGAGTCATGTTGGCGGCAAGTGCCGGGATGATGGCCTGTTTGTGGATCAGTTCTGCACACGCAATCCTGTTGTGGTTGCCGTATTGTTTAATCATTTGCGGGCAAGCGATCAATTACCCCATCAGTTTGTCTCAAGCCAGTGAGCATTCGCCTGTGACCGGCCCTTATGCAATGGCGCTGTGCGGGTTTATTCACCAAGTGTTGGCGGCGGTGATTGGCGTGACAGTCAGTGTGCTGGATGTTCAACAGCCTGTAGAGCTGGCTGGAATCTGCTTGCTATTGGTCGTCATGGTGCTGGGGGTGAAGATCATGCAGCCAAAAGTATGATGCGTCTGCTGATCGCTCAGCCTGTCTGGCGATTCACACATAAACCCGACTCTGCCTTACACTGCACGCCTATGACCAACATCCCCCTGACTGAAATTACCGAACCCGCCGTCACCTGTTCGACGTGCGCGGCGTGTTGTTGCCAACTGGAAGTGATGCTCATCACCGACACGGGCGTGCCTGAGCGCTTTATCGACAACGATGACTGGGGTGGCGAGGTGATGCTGCGTCTGGATGATGGCTGGTGTGCAGCGCTGGATCGCAACACCATGATGTGCACTATCTATGAAGTGCGCCCGCTGATTTGCCGCGAGTTCGAGATGGGGGAAGTCGAATGCCTCAACGAACGTCAAGGCATTACGACCGCCTATCGCTAGTTACAGCGGCATCGTGTAATGCAAAGCGTAACTTTCTATGCCGTCGTTGTTGCTGGAGAGTCCGGCATTGGAATAGTGAGTGGCGCGAATACCCACTTCATGCCCACCGTTGAAACGCAGGCCAAAGCCAAGGCGGTCTTCAAACTGGAAGGCCGTGCCCAAGTCCTGGTCTTCAACTTCAGTCTTGGAGAACACCGATACACCGATGCCTGCCTCGACATACGGCTTAACTGTTTCGCCAGCAAACTCGTATACAAACACCGGAGAGAACGACAGGCTGCTGGCGCTCGAAGATTTGTCACCATCCCAGTAAGTGTAAGCACCATCCCAATAGCCGGTCAGGCGACCCACATCACTTTGTAGCCAACTTTTATCCCAGTTGGATTTCAACCCCAGTCGATAGGTCATGGTCGACTGGCTGGTGTGCCCAACACTGAATTCAACGCCCGCCGCTTGCGCAGTGTAGCTATACCCCAGAACAGAGGCCGCAAGCGCAGCCAGGCAAAACAATTGCTTCATATGAAAATCCTATTTTCGTATGCATAGGTCAGTAGTTGTGTGTCTCATCAGACAGCGGTTATGAATCCAATCAAACGCTGAAAGTTCATCCAATTTAACCGAAAAACACCTTTTTTTACTGCTCGAAGCTTTGCACACTTCCAGATTTATTCCATAGCATCGGTAGGATTTTTCCAAAATGCTCTACGCAAGCGCTGGTCCAGAACTGTGTGTCAGCCGCCGGGCCGGTTGCCAGCAAATCGCGCTCAGCCAGTAGGCGGTGCAATTGGCGAGCCACGGCGGCCCCCGTGTCGATCAAGATGATCGAAGAAGGGAGCATCTGAGCGAGCAGAGGCTTGAGGAAGGGATAGTGCGTGCAGCCCAGAATAAGCGTGTCACACCCGGCCGCCAGCAAAGGCTCAACATACCCTTGCAACAGCGTGCGTAGGGCCTCGCTGTGCAGGTCGCCGGTTTCTATCAACTCCACCAGGCCCGGACAAGGCTGAGTGATGACGCGCACGTCGTTGGCGAAGCGATCCAGCAAGGCGGCGAATTTGGCACTTTGCAAGGTGCCGGTCGTGGCAAGCACGCCGACGACGCCGCTGCGTGTCGCCGCGGCTGCTGGCTTGACCGCGGGTTCCATCCCCACAATTGGCCACGCCGGGTAACGTTGACGCAGGTCGGCAACGGCCGCCACGGTGGCGGTATTACAGGCCAGCACCAACGCTTTGGCACCTTGTTGTTGAAAAAATTCGGCCATCACGACGCAGCGCTGACGGATGAACTCCGGGCTTTTTTCGCCATAAGGGATGTGCCCGCAATCCGCCACGTACAGCAGCGACTCACTGGGCAGCCGTTGATTGATTTCGTTGAGCACCGACAAGCCGCCGACACCCGAGTCAAACACACCAATCGGTGCTTCACGCATGGCCGCACACGCTGCATGCCGGATCTCGCTTAACCCGCAACTCGCGAAAACGCGTGCTCAGGGCATCAATCAGCAACAGGCGGCCCACTAATGGCTCGCCAAAACCGGCCAGCACTTTAAGGGCTTCCAAGGCTTGCAAACTGCCTACGAGCCCCACCAACGGGCCAATCACCCCGGCTTCGCTACAGGTCAACTCGTCTTCGCTGCCATGCCCGTATAAACAGTGATAACAAGGGCTGGTCGCCTGGCGCGAGTCAAACACCGACAACTGCCCTTCCAGCCGGATCGCGGCACCGCTGACCAGCGGCTTGCGTGCAGCCACACAGGCGGCATTGACCGCTTCGCGGGTGCTGAAGTTGTCACAGCAATCAAGCACCAGATCGACAGCGGCCACTGCGTGCGCCAATGAATCAGCTTGCAGCGCCGAGCGATGGGCGACCAATTTGATTTCAGGGTTGATGGCGCTTAGACGGCGCAGCGCCGAGTCGACTTTGTGTTCACCCACACCGTCGGTGTCATGAATAATCTGGCGTTGCAGGTTGGTCAGGTCAACGCGGTCGAAGTCGGCCAAATGCAGCTCGCCCACGCCCGCCGCCGCAAGATAAAGAGCCACTGGCGAACCCAACCCGCCCACACCGACGATCAGCACGCGGCTGTTTTTCAGCTTGAGTTGACCGTCGATATCGACCTGTTGCAACAGGATCTGTCGGCTATAGCGCAACAGCTCCTGATCGCTCAGCACGGTAGGCGACCCAAGGTGATGCGTTCATGAGCGCCCAGGTCCTTGCGACTTTCAATCTGCTCGAAGCCTGCCGTGTGCAACAAATCACGCACGGCTGCCGCTTGATCGTAACCGTGCTCAAGCATTAGCCAGCCACCCGCATTGAGGTGGTGCGGGGCTTGCGCGACGATGTCTCGCAGGTCGTCAAGGCCATCGGCACCGGCCACCAGCGCGCTTTCAGGCTCGAAGCGCACATCGCCCTCAGCCAGATGAATGTCACCCGCGGCGATATAAGGGGGGTTGCTGATGATCAAGTCGAAGCGTTGATCGGCCAGCGCACTGAACCAGTGACTGTTCAACACGGTGACGTTTTCGAGCTGCAAGCGCTGACGATTACGTTCGGCAAGCGCCACGGCTTCGAGCACCCGGTCAACCGCCGTGACCTTCCATGCCGCACGCTCACTGGCCAGCGCCAAGGCGATGGCGCCGCTGCCAGTGCCCAGATCCAGCACGCGGGCCGGCGTCGCAGGCAATAACGCTAACGCCGTTTCGACCAGTAACTCAGTGTCCGGGCGCGGGATCAGCGTGTGCGGTGCCACTTCCAGATCGAGGTTCCAGAAGCCCTGCTGCCCCAGAATGTAGGCCACCGGCTCACCCGCACGCCGACGCTTCAGGTACTCGGCAAAGGTCAACGCCGCTTCGCTGCTGACGATTTTTTCAGGCCATGTGTGCAGATAACTGCGCGACTTGCCCAATGCGGCCGCCAGTAACAGCTCCGCATCAAGACGGGCTGTCGGCGAGTCCGGCAGTTCTGCGGCACGTAACAAACTGGCAATAATGGTCATTTATTCACCCAGCGCTGTCAGTTGGTCCGCCTGGAATTCCGCAAGTAACGGCTCAATAACGGCATCTACACCGCCAGCCAAAACGTCATCCAGGGAATACAAGGTCAGGTTGACTCGATGATCTGTCACGCGTCCTTGTGCAAAGTTGTACGTGCGGATGCGCTCGGAGCGGTCTCCAGAGCCCACCAGCAACTTACGCTCGCTGGCAATGGCACTGGCCGCGGCGCTGGTTTGTTGATCGTTCAATTTAGCCGAAAGCCAAGACATCGCCCGTGCCCGGTTTTTATGCTGGGAACGCTCTTCCTGACACTCAACCACAATGCCTGAAGGCAAGTGAGTGATCCGGATCGCCGAGTCGGTCTTGTTAACGTGCTGGCCGCCTGCACCCGACGAGCGATAGGTATCGACGCGCAGGTCCGACGGGTTGATCTCGATGACCTCTTGCTCGTCCGGCTCAGGCAGCACGGCCACGGTGCAGGCTGACGTGTGAATACGGCCCTGGGATTCGGTCGCGGGAACACGCTGCACGCGGTGCACGCCGGATTCAAATTTCAACTTGCCGTAAACATTCTCACCTTCGACCCGAGCAATGACTTCTTTATAGCCACCATGCTCGCCCGGGTTTTCCGACAGGATTTCGAGTCTCCAGCCACGACGCTCAGCGTAGCGCGAATACATGCGAAACAGATCACCGGCAAAGATCGCCGCCTCGTCACCGCCGGTGCCCGCGCGGATTTCGAGGAAGACGTTGCGACCGTCATTAGGGTCTTTAGGCAGCAACATACGCTGCAGGTCTTTTTCCAGCTCGGTCAGCCGTTCTTTGGCTTCGCGCACTTCCTCTACGGCCATTTCCCGCATGTCAGGGTCGTTGTCCTTGAGCAAGGCCTGCGCACCCTCAAGGTCTGCCTGCACCTTGAGCCACAACGCATAGGTTGCAGCAATAGGTTCAACTTCGGCGTATTCCTTGGAATAGGCGCGAAACTTGGTCTGATCCGAAATGACTTCGCCATCGCCAAGCAATGCGGTCAGTTCTTCAAAACGGTCCTGGAGGATGTCCAGTTTATTAAGCAGTGACGCTTTCATTACTATTTTTTATCCGCAGAGCTATCCGATGAGCCCTCACCGAGGGCAAAAAGTTCTTGGGCCATGGCCAGCGCATCGAGGCGGCCTTCGGCGGAAAGCTTTTTCAACTGCACGCTGGGTGCGTGCAGCAATTTATTAGTCAGGCCACGTGCCAGTTGTGCCAGTACGTCTTCCGGGTTGGCACCGTTGGCGAGCAGCCGCTGGGCCTTTTGCAGCTCTTCATCACGCAGGCGCTCGCTTTGCTGACGATAGGCCTTGAGTACATCCACCGCCGCCAGTTCACGCAAGCGCACCATAAAGTCGTCAGCGCCAATCCTGACCAGTTCTTCCGCCGCCTGGGCTGCACCCTGACGACTTTTGAGGTTTTCGGCGACAACCTCATGTAAATCATCGACGGTATAAAGGTAAACGTCGTCCAACTCGCCGACTTCGGGTTCGATATCACGTGGAACGGCAATATCGACCATAAAAATAGGTTTGTGCTTGCGCAACTTGAGGGCGCTTTCAACCGCGCCCTTACCCAGAATCGGCAGTTGGCTGGCAGTCGAGCTGATCACAATATCGCTGTGCACCAACTCTTGAGGAATATCGGACAGCAGCACCGCGTGGGCACCGAACTCTTCAGCCAGAATGCTCGCGCGCTCCAGCGTACGGTTAGCCACCACAATGCGTTTGACCCCCAGATCATGCAGATGGCGGGCGACCAGAGTGATGGTCTCGCCCGCACCGATCAGCAACGCCTGGCTGCGTTGCAAGTCGCTGAAAATCTGTTTGGCCAAGCTGACGGCTGCAAAAGCCACCGACACCGGGTTTTCACCAATGGCCGTGTCAGTGCGCACTTGCTTGGCCGAGTTGAAGGTGGCTTGAAACAAACGCCCCAACAAAGGCCCGACCGTGCCAGCTTCACGCGCCACGGCGTAAGCCGACTTCATTTGACCGAGAATTTGTGGCTCGCCCAACACCAGCGAATCCAGCCCCGCAGCCACCCGCATCATGTGACGAACGGCAGCGTCATCCTCATGGATGTAGGCGCAGGCCCTCAATTCTTCAAGGCTCAGGTTGTGATAGTCAGCCAGCCACTGGAGCACGGCATCGGCACTAGGGTGGTCCTGTTCGACGTAAAGTTCACTGCGATTGCAGGTGGAGAGGATCGCAGCTTCGCGACTGTCGGTGTGACGGCAGAGCTGCTGCAAGGCCTCAACCAACTGCTCTGGCGTAAAAGCCACGCGCTCGCGGACATCTACTGAAGCAGTCTTGTGGTTAATACCGAGTGCGAGGAAGGCCATTCAAGATCGCTGATGATGACGAGAAGCCGGCAATTGTCCTACTTCGCCCGAGTGAGAACAACCATTGCTGACTATTGTCTCTATAGTTAATGTCTGTTGAACCTCTCTGAACTAACATCGTCAGACCCCCATATCGATAGTCGCACACCCTAGGGTTTGCGCCATCGCATGTGTCATGATGCCCGGACCGCAGGTAAGTCGCCCATCTCTTATATGAATAGATCCTCCGCGTTGTTTCTCGCCCTCGTCCTTCTCAGTGGCTGCCAGGCTTTGGCCCCCACGTCCCCGGATGACTCGTCACCGGCAGAAGACGTTGCCTCCACCCCGGAAAAACCCGTGGTCTACGGCTCGTTCAGCGAAGATACGCTGTACAGCCTGCTGAGTGCAGAACTGGCCGGTCAACGTAATCGTCTGGACCTGGCACTGGACAACTACGTGACACAGGCGATTAACACCCAGGATCCGGGCGTGTCCGAGCGTGCATTCCGTATTGCCGAGTACCTGGGCGCGGATCAGGCCGCACTCGATACCTCGCTGATCTGGGCCAGAAACGCACCGGACGAACTTGAAGCACAGCGGGCCGCCGCTATTCAGTTGGCGCGCAATGGTCGTTATGACGACTCCATGGTGTACATGGAAAAAGTCCTGCAAGGCCAAGGCGACACCCACTTCGACTTCCTGGCCTTGTCAGCGGCAGAAACGGATGCGCAAACCCGAGCGGGCCTGCAAAAGAACTTTGATCGCCTGCTACTCAAGTACCCCGACAACAGTCAGTTGATTTTTGGCAAGGCCCTACTGATGCAGCAGGATGGCGACGCTGAAGGCGCATTGAAGCTGCTGGAGAAAAACCCTCCGCAGGACGGTGAAATCGCGCCGATTTTGCTGCGCGCACGCTTGCTGCAAAGCCTGAACCGAGGCGACGAAGCACTGCCCCTGCTGAAAAAAACCGTTAACCAATACCCTGATGACAAGCGACTGGGGCTGACCTATGCCCGCACGCTGATCGAACAGAATCAATTTGCCGAAGCAAAAGTGCAGTTTGCCAGCCTGTTACAGCAATACCCGGAAGATGACGAACTGCGTTTTTCGCTCGCGCTGCTCAGCCTTGAAGGAAAGAACTGGGACGAAGCCGAAGGCTATCTGGAAGACTTGATTGCACGCGACAGCCATGTCGATTCGGCCCACTTGAACCTTGGCCGCATTGCTGAAGAACGCAAGGATCCGCAAGGTGCATTGATCGAATATGCACAAGTTGGCCCCGGCAATGACTATTTACCTGCGCAATTACGCCAGGCCGACATCCTGATCAGTAACGGCCGTGGTGCCGAAGCCACTAAAAAGCTGGCAGCCGCCCGCGAGGCGCAGCCTGAATACGCCAGCCAGTTGTACCTGATCGAAGCAGAAACCCTGGCGGCGAATAATCAGACCGATCGCGCCTGGACGGTTCTGCAACAAGCCATCAAGCAAAATCCTGAAGACCTGAGCCTGCTCTACTCACGCGCCATGCTGGCCGAAAAACGCAATGATATTGCGCAAATGGAGCGCGATTTGCGCGCCATTCTTCAGCGCGAGCCAGACAACGCGATGGCATTAAACGCGCTGGGCTATACGCTTTCGGACCGAACCACCCGATACGACGAAGCCAAAGCGCTGATCCAGCAAGCTTATGATCTGAACCCGGACGACCCGGCCGTGCTCGACAGCCTCGGCTGGGTCAATTTCCGCCTGGGTAATTTGCCTGAAGCCGAGCGCCTGCTGCGCCAGGCCTTTGAGCGCTTCCCCGATCAAGAAGTAGCAGCGCACTTGGGTGAAGTGTTGTGGGCCAGCGGCAAACAACGCGAAGCCAAACAAATCTGGGGCACTTTTCTTAAAGAAAATCCTGACAGCCCTATTCTGCGCAAAACCGTTTTGCGCCTGACCGGATCAGAGACTCTTTAACTCATGTTTTTTCGTCATGTTCGTCACATTATCGCTTTGAGCCTCCTCGCTACACTTGCTGGCTGTATGAGCCTGGGTTCCCATGAGTCAGTTGAAGGCCACGGGAATCAAGCATTATGGTCACAGCATAAACAGCAGCTGACGCAGCTGGACGGCTGGCAAATCAATGGCAAGGTCGGCATTCGCGCCCCTAAAGACTCAGGCAGCGCCACCTTGTTCTGGCTTCAACGCCAGGAGTATTACGACATTCGCCTGTCCGGCCCGCTCGGCCGAGGGGCAGCACGTTTAACGGGTCGTCCGGGAAATGCCAGCCTTGAAGTCGCGGGCCAAGGTCGCTTTGTGGCCGCAAGCCCCGAAGAATTGCTCGGTGAGCAACTGGGCTGGAGCTTGCCGGTATCACATTTGGTCTGGTGGGTACGCGGCTTGCCGGCACCTGACAGCAAAAGCCGGGTCACACTCAACACCGACAGCCGCTTGGCCACTCTGGAACAGGACGGCTGGAAAGTTGAATATTTGAGCTATGTCGAGCAAAACGGTTACTGGCTGCCAGAGCGGGTCAAACTCCACGGCCCGGATCTGGACGTAACCCTCGTCGTAAAAAATTGGCAACCCCGTCAGTTGGGACAATGACATGCAAAAAGATGTACTGGTGCTGCCCTCCCCGGCAAAACTGAATTTGATGCTGCACATCCTGGGTCGTCGCGAAGATGGTTACCACCAGTTGGAAACCGTGTTTCAGTTTCTCGATTACGGTGATGAAATGACCTTTGCCGTGCGCGACGACGGCAAAATCTGTCTGAATACCCCGTTTGAGGGCGTGCCTCACGATCAAAACCTGATCGTCAAAGCCGCAAAAAAACTGCAAGAGCAGTCAAGTTGCTCTCTGGGTATCGATATCTGGATCAAAAAAGTGCTGCCTATGGGCGGCGGTATCGGCGGTGGCAGCTCCAATGCTGCGACAACATTGCTCGGCCTCAATCACTTGTGGCAATTGAATTGGGATGAAGACCGCCTCGCCGCACTGGGTTTAACGCTGGGGGCTGACGTACCGGTTTTCGTGAGGGGCCGCGCCGCCTTCGCTGAAGGCGTGGGTGACATCCTTTCGCCGGAATACCCCGAAGAGCCTTGGTACGTTGTGCTCAAGCCGCAAGTCTCTGTAAGCACAGCAGAAATTTTTTCACATCCGTTGTTGACACGTAACACTTTGCCCATTAAAGTGCGCCCCGTTCCCAAGGGAAACAGCCGAAACGACTGCGAAGCAGTGGTAACGGAGCTTTACCCAGATGTACGTAAGGCTTTGAATTTGCTAGGTAAATACACCGAAGCAAAATTAACTGGAACTGGAAGTTGTATATTTGGGGCCTTCCCAAACGAAGCAAGTGCTGATAAAGTGCTGCACCTTCTAACAGAGCCCCTTACAGGGTTTGTAGCTAAAGGCAGTAACATTTCGATGTTGCACCGAACACTACAGAATCTGTCAAAGGAAACGGGTACACGGTACTCGTAGCAACAGATACAGGGGCGTCGCCAAGCGGTAAGGCAGCAGGTTTTGATCCTGCCATGCGTTGGTTCGAATCCAGCCGCCCCTGCCATTTCTTATACTCATCCAGGTTACCCTCAGCCTTCAGGTACTGCGCGTGTCCAAGATGATGGTCTTTACGGGGAACGCTAACCCCGATCTAGCTCGGCGTGTCGTACGTCAGCTGCATATCCCACTCGGTGACATTTCTGTCGGTAAGTTTTCCGACGGCGAGATTACCGCTGAGATTAATGAAAATGTCCGCGGTAAAGACGTTTTCATCATTCAGCCGACTTGTGCTCCGACTAACGATAACCTGATGGAACTCGTCGTGATGGCTGATGCCTTCCGCCGCTCCTCAGCGACTCGTATTACTGCTGTTATTCCTTACTTTGGTTATGCCCGTCAGGATCGCCGTCCGCGTTCCGCACGTGTGGCTATCAGCGCAAAAGTTGTTGCTGACATGCTTACCGTAGTCGGCATCGACCGTGTTCTCACGGTTGATTTGCATGCTGACCAAATTCAGGGCTTCTTCGATATTCCTGTAGATAACATCTATGGCTCCCCAGTTTTGGTGGATGACATCGAAGATCAGCGCTTTGAGAACCTAATGATTGTGTCCCCGGATATCGGCGGCGTCGTGCGTGCACGTGCTGTTGCCAAGTCCTTGGGCGTTGATCTGGGTATCATCGACAAACGCCGTGAGAAAGCTAATCACTCTGAAGTGATGCATATCATCGGTGACGTCGAAGGGCGTACCTGCATTTTGGTTGATGACATGGTCGATACCGCCGGCACCCTGTGCCACGCGGCTAAAGCCTTGAAAGAGCATGGCGCTGCCAAAGTGTTCGCCTACTGCACACACCCTGTGCTGTCGGGTCGGGCAATCGAGAATATCGAAAATTCCATGCTGGACGAGCTGGTGGTGACTAACACCATTCCGCTGTCCGCAGCCGCACAAGCCTGTTCGCGTATCCGTCAACTGGATATCGCACCGGTTGTGGCTGAAGCGGTTCGCCGCATCAGCAACGAAGAATCGATCAGCGCGATGTTCCGATAAGGGCCCTGCCCTTCTCTGACTCACGTTGACGAAAAGTGCCCCGCCCCAACAGCCTGTTGGGGCGGGGCTTTTTTGCCCATGCCGTCCATAGCGCTGGTCGCAAACGCTAGGGCGGATGTGGATATTTTGGAGATACAACATGAACGATTTTACTCTGAATGCTGAAGTGCGTTCCGACCTGGGGAAAGGTGCGAGCCGCCGCCTGCGTCGTCTCGCAAGCCTGGTTCCAGCTGTAGTTTACGGTGGCGACAAAGCCCCTGAATCCATCAGCATGCTGGCTAAAGAAGTTGCCAAACTGCTCGAAAACGAAGCTGCTTACAGCCACGTTATCGAACTGACCGTTGGCGGCGTTAAGCAAAACGTGATCATCAAAGCTCTGCAACGTCACCCGGCTAAAGGCCACGTGATGCACGCTGACTTCGTACGCGTTGTTGCTGGTCAAAAACTGACTGCAATCGTACCGGTTCACTTCATCGGTGAAGCGGCTCCGATCAAGAAAGGCGGCGAGATCTCGCACGTTGTTGCGGAAATCGAAGTTTCTTGCCTGCCAAAAGACCTGCCTGAATTCATCGAAGTTGACCTGGCTAACGCCGAAGTCGGCTCGATCATTCACCTGTCGGACATCACCGCTCCTAAAGGCGTTGAGTTCGTAGCTCTGGCACACGGTAACGACCTGGCAGTAGCCAACGTTCACGCTCCACGTGTTGCACCAGAAGCAGAAGCTGAGTAATTCATTACTCTGTCTTTGGAGTCTTGAGAAACATCGCGAGCTAACACGCAGCGAGTAAAGCGGACAAGATCGCGAAGTTTACTCATGTAAACCCGTTTTTTTGTCCGTTTTCGCCGCTAACCGTTAGCGGTGATGTTATCCACAACTCCATAGAAGGGCCCTTGTCGTGACCGCCATAAAACTGATCGTTGGCCTGGGAAATCCAGGCACCGAATACGAACAGACCCGGCATAACGCAGGGGCCCTTTTTGTTGAGCGTCTCGCGGCAGCCAATGGGGTAAACCTCGTTGCCGACCGTAAATATTTTGGCCTGACCGGGCGTTTCAGTTACCAGGGTCAGGATGTTCGCCTGTTGATTCCCACCACCTATATGAACCGAAGCGGCCAAGCCGTTGCGGCGCTTGCCGGTTTCTACCGCATTGCGCCTGAATCCATATTGGTGGCCCACGACGAACTCGACCTGCCACCGGGTGTTGCCAAGCTCAAGCTGGGCGGCGGCCATGGCGGTCATAACGGGTTGCGCGACATCATCGCGCAACTGGGAAACAACAATAATTTCTACCGTCTGCGGCTTGGCATTGGCCACCCAGGCGTCGCCAGCATGGTGTCCAACTTTGTTCTGGGTCGCGCGCCTCGCGCCGAGCAGGAAAAACTGGACGCCAGCATCGATTTTGCCCTCGGCGTGCTGCCGGATATCCTCGCCGGGGAATGGAACCGTGCGATGAAAAACCTGCACAGCCAGAAGGCCTGACTCTACTCCTCGGGGAAAACACCATGGGATTCAATTGCGGCATCGTCGGCCTGCCTAACGTCGGCAAGTCCACCCTGTTCAACGCCCTGACCAAATCCGGTATTGCGGCTGAGAACTTCCCCTTCTGCACGATCGAACCGAACACCGGTATCGTGCCGATGCCCGATCCACGTCTGGATGCGCTGGCGGCCATTGTTAAGCCTCAGCGCGTGTTGCCGACCACCATGGAGTTCGTCGACATTGCAGGCCTGGTGGCCGGCGCGTCGAAAGGCGAAGGTCTGGGCAACAAGTTCCTGGCCAACATCCGCGAAACCGATGCCATCGCTCACGTGGTTCGCTGCTTTGAAGATGAAAACGTGATTCACGTTTCCAACAGCGTTGACCCAAAACGCGACATCGAAATTATCGACCTTGAGCTGATCTTCGCCGACCTCGACAGCTGCGAAAAGCAACTGCAAAAGGTTGCGCGTAACGCCAAAGGCGGTGACAAAGAAGCCATCGCGCAAAAAGCGCTGCTGGAACAGCTGATTGCCCACTTCACCTTGGGCAAGCCGGCACGCAGCCTGATCAAGAACATGGACGCCGATGAGAAACTCATCATCAAAGGCTTCCACTTGTTGACCACCAAGCCGGTGATGTACATCGCTAACGTGGCTGAAGACGGTTTCGAGAACAACCCGCTGCTCGATGTCGTGATGGCCATTGCCGAAGAAGAAGGTGCCATTGTGGTGCCGGTGTGCAACAAGATCGAAGCGGAAATCGCCGAGCTTGATGACGGCGAAGAAAAAGACATGTTCCTAGAGGCCCTGGGCCTTGAAGAGCCGGGTCTGAACCGTGTGATTCGTGCCGGTTACCAAATGCTGGACCTGCAAACCTACTTCACCGCTGGCGTACAAGAAGTTCGCGCCTGGACCGTAAAAGTAGGGGCGACAGCGCCACAAGCGGCCGGCGTGATCCACACCGACTTCGAAAAAGGCTTTATCCGCGCCGAAGTGATCGGCTACGACGACTTCATCAAGTACAACGGTGAAGCTGGCGCGAAAGAAGCCGGTAAATGGCGTCTGGAAGGCAAGGATTACATCGTTAAAGACGGTGACGTTCTGCATTTCCGTTTCAACGTGTAAACCATTACACGTCCAAAAAAACCGCGCTCAGGCGCGGTTTTTTTTGGTCTTTCATTTGATGCGCGTGCGCAAGCGCACTCTGATGCTTCAGCAAGGTCTATGGTTACTACCATCTCAACTTAAGATCGGGAGTTTGAATGATCCCCCGTGCCAATTTCCTGCGTCGTCATGTCGACTCCCTGACTGAAAAAATCTTGACCCGCTGGTCTTCAGGCTGGCGGGACGCGCTGGCCAGCGCCATCGCTGCGGCGCTGGCATGGATTCTCGCGTACCACTTCTTCGGGCACACACACCCGGTGTTTGCCGCCATCAGCGCCGTGGTGTGCCTGGCTCCGGGCCTGCCCAGTCATGGCAAACAAGCCGTAGGGTTGATGGTCGGTGTCGCCACCGGGATTCTCGTGGGTGAGGCGGCTTTATTGCTGCCCGATGGATACCCGTTGCTGCGAATCGGCTTTGCCACCTTTTCAGCGATCTCCATCGCTGCCCTCTATGGCTTGGGCGCGGTGGTACCCATTCAGGCCGGGGTTTCAGCGGTGTTGATGCTTGCCGTGGGCCCGGAGACGGCTGGCGTGGTGCGGATGCTCGACGTACTGGTCGGCGCAGGCGTTGGATTAGTGTTCAGCCAAGTGCTGCTCACGCCTAACCCTATCGGGATTATTGATACTTCGGCCAAGGAGCTGCTTGAAAAACTCGCGCGCGGTTTCAGCAAATGCCAGCAAGCCCTTGAAGAAAACGATGCCGAGAAAGCAAAAAATGCAGTGCTGTTGTTCTCTACCGCCCATGACAGCCTGATCACACTGGAAAACGGTATCAGCAACGCCCGCAATACCGCGCGCTGGACGCTGCGCGGCCGGTTTGTGTCCAGAGAAGTCAAAGACATCGCCAACCGTTATGAACGCCATGCGGTGCGCTTGTACGCCAGCTCCCTGCTCTTCTCTGAGGCGTTTGCCGATGCATTGCGCAAAGAGCAAGGCTCGCCCCCGGCGTCATTGCATGAGCGAATGGCCAATGTCGCCAAAGGGTGCGCCGCCATTGCCCATGACAACGAGAAACCGATGCTGCTGCCCGTGGAACCCACCCAGATAGAGGATGCCGTGTCCGCACCCTGGCAGCTGTGCCTGCAACATATGAGTACGGTTGAAAGCGCTTTGGTGACGTTCGGCTTTACCACCCATAACGACGCCAAGAAAACCGCAGATCCATCTACCGGGATAAAATCCGTGTAGGAGCTGACGAGCTCTGCGAGGCTGCGATCGGCGGCAAAGCCGTCGTAAAAACTCACGCTTGCGACGATTGCATCGTCGAACGCGGCCTCGCAGAACTCTGCAGCTGCTAAGAGATCTCACTCACCCTTTTGACCTGTCAAACCTTCTTGCTGCGCGGCAGAAGAATGGCCAGCACACCCAGCAACGGCAGGTACGAGCACAGGCGGTAGACGTATTCGATGCCATGAATATCAGCCAAATGGCCCAACAACGCAGCGCCAATACCGCCAAAGCCAAACATCAACCCGAAAAAGATTCCCGCAATCATCCCCACATTGCCCGGCACCAATTCTTGCGCATACACCACAATCGCCGAGAACGCCGAGGCCAGAATAAAGCCGATGATCACGCTGAGCACACTGGTCCAGAACAGATCAGCATAAGGCAGCAGCAGCGTGAACGGCGCCACACCCAGTATCGAGAACCAGATCACCGCTTTACGGCCGATACGGTCGCCTATAGGCCCGCCAAAGAAGGTACCGGCAGCCACAGCACCCAGAAACAGGAACAAGTACAACTGCGAGCTGGCAATCGACACATCGAATTTTTCAATCAGGAAGAAGGTGTAATAGCTGGTCAGGCTGGCCATGTAGAAATACTTGGAGAACACCAGCAACCCCAGTACCACCAGCGCACCGAGCACGCGCTGTTTTGACAGGCCGTGAGTCGCTTTCTGACCGGCCTTGAGTTTGAACAGGTTCAAATGATTGCGGTACCAGCGACTGATCACATACAGCAGTCCGATGGCGAACAATGCAAACAAGCCGAACCAGGCCACATTGCCCTGACCAAACGGAATGATGATCGCCGCCGCCAGCAAGGGGCCGAACGCCGAACCGGCGTTACCACCCACCTGAAAGGTCGATTGCGCCAATCCGTAGCGGCCGCCTGATGCCAAACGTGCCACCCGGGACGCTTCAGGGTGAAAGGTTGAAGAGCCAACCCCGACCAGCGCGGCGGCAAGCAAGATCAGCGGAAAGCTGCCCACAGCTGAAAGCATCAAGATCCCCACCAATGTGCAGACCATGCCCGCAGGCAACAGCAGCGGGTTGGGATGGCGATCCGTGTAATAACCCACCCACGGTTGCAACAGAGAGGCGGTTAACTGAAAGGTCAGGGTGATTAAACCGATCTGGGTAAAGGTCAGATCATATTTGGCTTTGAGCAAGGGATAGATCGACGGCAGTACCGCCTGAATCAAATCGTTGATCAAGTGCGCCAAGGCCACTGCGCCAATAATGCGCATGACCAGTGGGCTGGATTGAGGGGCTGGTGTGGCAGTTGTTGTTTTTGTATGTACGTTGCTAAGGGCCATGGGAGTTTCCGGACAGCGGTTGAATGCACGCATGCAGGTGCGTCCAATGTGCCATTTTTATACAAGGCTTTGCCATCCGCAGGCCTTAAAACCTTAAGCATTTGATAGAACAGAGAAAAGTTTCAGATATTTGCTTGACACATGTCCATTACGAGGGAATAATGCGCGCCATTGGCTACATAGCTCAGTTGGTTAGAGCATAGCATTCATAATGCTGGGGTCCGGGGTTCAAGTCCCTGTGTAGCCACCAAACGCTTGTTTATAGACGTCTACAGCAGTCTACAAACAGTACAAGAAGCCCGCCTAGTGCGGGCTTTCTTGTGTCTGGGCATCTATCCCTGTCTCCCCCTATACCTTCCCTCCGTGTATCCCCTCATGTACCTTGAGAAATAATTGAAACTGAGGGGTACAAGAAAAATGAAGCGCAGCGAGATTAAACGCCGCCCTTTAGCTGACACGGTGCTGGCCACCCTGGAACCAGAAGCAAAGGAATACCGGGAGTTGGACGGAAACGCCCTATACCTGCGCGTGCGCCCGGACGGTAGCAAGTCGTGGCAACTGCGCTACAAGAAGCCGGATGGCAAATGGTCATGGCTGGGGCTTGGCGGTTATGGCACTGGCGACCATCAGTTATCAGGAGCACAGGCCAGACAAAAAGCCGCCGAGCTGAGAGAGGACGCCGCGAAAGGTGGGAACCCTCTCGCTACCAAGCGAGCCAGAAAGGCTGCTGAGATTGAAGCCACCAACAACACTTTCGAACACCTGGCTCGGGAGTGGTACGCCGCCAAGCGCAAAAATTGGACGGATGGAACTGCTACCCGAACCATCGGCGCGTTAGAGCTTCACGTCTTTCCCGTGTTCGGCAAGCGCATCTATACCGAAATCCTGCCCATGGAGTGGATGGACTTTCTGCGCGGCATGGAGCAAATGGGCATCATCGAGCAGACGAGCCGAGTACGCGCCCGATGCCAAGAGATTTACGACCTTGCCCGCGTGACTGGCCGCGCCACCCATAACCCGCTGGAAGGGCTTCACAAGTTTCTCCAGACCAAGCCGTCTGAGAACTACGCCCACGTTTCCATAGATGAGCTGCCGCCATTGCTGCGAGCCATCCGCGCCTACCCCAGCGCCATAGATGTTCGGATCGGCCTACACCTGCTCTCCATGCTCGCTTGCCGACCATCAGAGATAAGAGAGGCCCAGTGGGACGAGTTCGACCTGGACAAAGCCCTGTGGACTATCCCTGCCGAACGAATGAAGCGCCGCCGTGAACATCTGGTGCCCCTCCCCCGTCAGGCCGTCGAACTGCTGCGCGACCTGAGCAATCTCACTGGAGGCTATCCGCTGCTGTTCCCTGGACGCAGCGACACCACCAAGCCCCGCAGCAACACCGTGTTTCTGATGGCCCTGCGCCGCCTGGGTTATGAAGGACGCCAGACCGGCCACGGTTTCCGCCACATCGCCTCAACGATCCTCAACGAACACGGCTTCGACGAAAACCACATCGAGGCACAGCTATCGCACATCAAAGAAGGCGTGGCCGGGATCTACAACAAGGCCCAGTACCTGACGCAGCGCGCGGCCATGATGCAATGGTACGCCGACCATCAGGACACCTTGGCCAAGGGCAATGTGGTTTCGATCAAGAGGGCTAATGCGGGCCTTACATTGCTCTCGTAGACAGATATAGACTGAACACTACTACTGTTCTGATAGACATTGCCCGAACAGGCAACGGTTTTGGCTGGCCCAGCTCGGCGGAGCGAAAGCGGACTTCCCATCCACCAGGTCAGCCGACCTATTTAATTCGGAATCGCCTGGGAGGGCAAAGCTTGAGCAAAATACTGAAGCTCAGAGAGTGGCTGACTGTCGAGGAAGCAGCGAGACGCTTATCAATCAGCACCCGCGAGGAAGTATCGGTGGCGGATATGCTGAGACTAGCCCTCGATGGCCATTTAACGCTGTCAGTGCACTTTGTTAACCACGCTAGAGGTCGACCGATAAAAATTAAGCCTTTAAACAGCGAGGCAAGCGACTCCAAAATTAATGAGCACGTGCAGGATTTTCTCAGAGATAACCCTCAATTCCAAAGTTCAGCGGAGGGACTGACTGAGTTCCATAATTTTGTCAAGCTGTACCGTGGTGATCTTCTACCTGACGGGGAGAGTGTGCTGATATATGAGGGCGATGGTCAGCATCCGATTACTTTGGAAGGTGTTTGGGACTTACTCATGCTAGGAGCCGAAACTCTTGACGTTGAGCATGCCTACCAACTTCTGACAGACGGTGTTCCCGTTGAGCTGGTTTGCTTAGGTGGCCCTTTGGTGGCAAGTCCTGACAGGAGCCAATACTTCCAACTTCTCGATAGCTATAAACGCGATGTCCCCCCCAGTAAAAAAGCAGTCACTGGCAACCCCCCTCTATCGAAGGAGGGCAGAGAAGCGATCAATCGAGTGAATCAGATTCTGGGGGCATCGTCAGATAAAACCAAACAGCCAGAACATGAATTCGATTGGGACTACGAGACAGTATGGTACCCAGCCGCCGGGCTACCGAATGGACATACACTTGTAGTTCGGAGCCTTGCATTGAGGGACCTTGAACTCAAGCTTCTTGAGCCAGAAACTGAGCACGAAAAGCCGATGCACCCGACCGAGCGAAGAAGCGTGGCTCAACTTATGGCGGCCCTTGCCGCAGCATCAGGCATCGACTTGTCTACGCCCTATGCTGCTGACGAAACTCTTAGGGCGGTGGCGGCGACACACGGTATTGAATTGCCGAGTAGCCCGGAAACTGTTGTCAAATACCTGAAGCTGGCTGCTCCTTACTTGCCTAAACGCTGACCCACTGGGGTTTTGCTCGACCCCAATAGGACAAAACCCACAGCGCAATTTGCATTCTATCTCCCGTCGCCACCAACAACGGGATACAGACATGAGCAAAATAAGCCAAATTCCAGCCACCGCAACTCCCCAGTTCGATCCTTCCAACACAATCATTCGCTTCCCAGAGGTCGAGGCTATCACCGGCCTCGCACGCGCCACCGTCTACAAGCGCCTAAAGGATGACCCGACCTTCCCCCGCCCGGTATCGCTGAGCAACAGTAAGTCGCGTGGCTCGCCAGTGGGCTTTGTACTGGCGGAGGTACAGGGCTGGGTGCGTCAACGCATTGCTCTGCGCGAGGCGGCCTGAAATGAAAAAGGCCACGATCCCCGAAGAGAAACGCAGCCTGTCGCAAGGCAATAGTAACACCAGTACCAACGCTCAAAATGCACGTCTTGTTCCGCACCTGCGCCTGGGGCAATCCGACACGTTCACCATCATGCGCGAGCTGAACATCTGCCGACCTGGTGCCCGTATCTGCGACCTGCGCAATGCCGGTTACAAGATCATCACCAATCGCAACGTGCTGACAGATGAATGGGGGGCTACACACAGCGGCGTTGCCCTGTACACCTTGATCGCCAAGCCTAGCGCGAAGGTGGCGGCATGAAGGCCAAGATCATCAAACCGATGAGTGAAAGTAATGTCGGGAAATCACACATTACCCTGACTCAATACAAGGGCGAGCCACGCGCCGATAGCCGTACTCTAGCTGAGCAACTGGACAACGATCACGACAACGTAATCCAGCTTTTGAAAAAGTACCCGACCGACTTTAAGCAATTCGGAATACTCCGTTTTGAAACAGGAGTAATCAAGGGGCGGGGTCAGCCTGAGCAGTTCGCTCACCTCAACGAGGATCAGTGCTACCTGCTGCTAGCTTACAGCCGCAACACTGCCAAGGTGCGGGCACTCAAGATCAACCTGGTTAAGGCATTCCGCGAAGCCCGCGATCGCGCCAGCGTCACCGATAACCAGTACCTGCCGTTCTACCACGCCATGCATGAAGAGGTAGCCATGCTGGCGCAGCGTGCAAAAGACTTAGGCAGCCACACGCCGGAACGGGTTTTCCATATCAACGCTAACAAGGCGCTGAACACCGCCATGGGGATTGCGAGCGGTCAGCGCGGCTCACTGGATATGGGACAGCGACTGATCCTGACCACATTGCAGGCCATCTATCGGCGGCATTTGCACCAGAGCATCGAGTCTGGCGCTGACCACCGTGAGGCAGGTCGCAAAGCTAAGGCCGCAGTATTTGCCTACATGGAAACGGCTGGCGCGCTGGTGCTGGGGGTGGCCGCATGACAAAGACAATCATGCCCGCAGCCGAAAATAATCCGGGAAAATCCCGCATTAACCTGACCGAGTACAAGGGGGAGCCGCGCGTGGACAGCCGCTTGCTGGCCGAGCAGTTGGACAACAAGCACAAGAACGCCATGGCACTGATAGAGCGCTACCTCGGCAGGTTCAAAGAGTTTGGGGTTGTTCCGTTTCAAACGGAGAAACCATTGGCCGGAACCGCTGGCGGTAGGCCGGAACGCCTCGCCCTGCTGAACGAAGATCAAGCGTTCTTCCTGCTGGCACTGTGTCGCAACAATGATCGCGTGGTCAACCTGAAAGCCGGCCTCATCATGGCATTCCGCGAAGCCCGTTACGGCACTGCCTGCCAGTCGCTGCTAGCTCACCAGAAGGAGGCTAGCAGCAGTGGTCGCCACCTCGCTCGCTGGCGCTATGACAAGCCCGGCATGTTTCTGCACGTCACTTACTTGAGGGAGCAATTGAAACTTCCGCTCGATCTGGAGAGCTTGCAGTGATGACCGCACCCACTACGACAATATCCGCACGCAATCTGAAACAGGGGGTTGCACACGAGTTTAGCGGTCTGTATGGTTTGCCCGTCGCTGCAAATTCAGCGACCGGGCTTGGTAACCCGATAAGCAAAAGGCGCAACAGCGCCCCCATTACGATTGCAGGCGCTTTTTTTGTGCCCGCAGTTACGTGTTATGGCGGCTGTGCGTGGGAGGCATTCGTGCCTGCCGGGTTCCTTTTGCCCCGGTTTACCAACCTGCGTACAGCTGCCACCCATTCGCTTGGTAACGAACGTGGCAGCTCCTCGGCAGAAGGAGCTACACCGATGAAGCACGCCCTCATTCCGTCCGCAATTCGCGCACTTGCTCACCGCCGTATGGCATTGAGCGCCCTCCGCGCAAACTCGCCCCTTTCCGTTCGTCTCACCCACTACAACAATCACATGGCTATCGCCCGTAATCTGGAGAAATCAGGCGGTGTCCAATGAACACACCAGCAAAAAAACACACCTTTTTCATCATCCAAGTGGCGGACGGTCGCGGCACGTTCGGGTTTCAGGTTTGTTTGACTGACGCTGACCTTGCGCATGAACTGCTGGACGTATTCGCTCGTGACCTACTCGGCCGGCAGATCAAAATGTACAGCCTGGAGCAGCCACCAACAGGCGTAAACGATCTACCGGCAGTTCACTCCATGACGCCCCGAATGAAACAGCTTATGGCGCGCTGCCGTGTTGAGCCCTCCCCTGGCCGGGCATTTCTGGTGGCCTATGTCGAATACTGGCGTCAGCAAATGCCGCTACGTGTAATCGCGGCCTTTCTTGAGCATGCCAAATACGAGCCCAACCTGGACGAGTACGCTTATATCCCATTGCATGAACAGGCTATCGGGAGGGCGTACCCATGAAGCGCACCCACGTTACCCAATCCAGCGCCACCGCTGCCAACACACCGGACTTTCTGGACTTTCTGTTTAGCCAGGCTCGCGGTGATCTCGCAGCAGTAATGGCAAGCATCTCCGCTACAAGGGGTTAACCATGAAAATTCAAAACGGCGCGTCTGCGCTGACGGGATCGGCTTGCCCGAATAAAGCCACCGAGTTGTTTTACGTCACCCACCCAAAAGCACCCAAGGCGCTGCTGGGGCCATTCCTGTCACAAGCCGACGCCGAGTGTGGGCGCGTAGTTATGCGTAGTGCTGGCGCCCAAGTGACGGCGTGCCTGGTCGACTCCATTGACGAGCTGGCGCGCTGGCACGCCATCAGTAACGGCCAGATCGTCCGGGCTTTTGCGGGAGCTGATCGCAAAGGGGTGAGCCATGAATAACGTCACTCCCATCAAGCGGAAGGGCAACGGCACCCCGCCTCCTGCTGGCGCGCATATCGACAGCGCCAGCTATGCGCTGTTGGTGGAAACCCTGATTGGCTTCCTTGAACTGCGAATCAAAGAAGGTGACGCAGTCCGCAACTGCGACGAACTGGAGCGACTCAACCGGCAGCTTGAGCGCCTTGCCGAGCGGTTCACCCCGCCAAAGGGGGCCGCATGACTGACGCCACGATTCTTTTCCGTGACGCGCTCCAGTCGGTCTATGGCCCGCTCGACTGGCTGCCCGTGCCCGATGGCGCCATTCACCGATTCTGCGTGCCCAGCGATAAGCCAAACACGATTAATGGCTGGTACGTGTTGTACCTGGACGGCATCGCCTCGGGCGCGTTCGGCAGTTGGAAATCCGGCGGAACCAGCACCTGGTGTAGTCGTGAGCCGGTAGACGCACGGGAAGCCGCGCAAATCCGTGAACGTGTTGAGCAAGCCCGGCGCCAGCGTGAGGCCGAGCAACATCAGCGCCAGCAGAAGGCCGCTGAGCGGGCCAATCGCTGGTGGCGAAATGCTCGCCGCGCCGATCCGAGACACGCTTATCTGGTGGACAAGGGTGTTCGCTCCTACGGCTTACGCCAGCGTGGCGCTGACCTGCTGATTCCGTTGTACCTGGATGGGCGCTTGGTCAACCTGCAAAGAATCGCCCCGGACGGCGGCAAGCGCTTCTTGCCCGGTGGTCGCGTGAAGGGCACTTACTCGCCGCTGGGCATCATCGAGCCAGGCTCAGTGCTTTGCATCTGCGAGGGATGGGCAACGGCCGCCAGCCTTCACCAGCACGGCGGCTACACCGTCGCCTCGGCCATGAACGCGGGCAACCTCAAACCGGTGGCGCTGGCGCTGCGTGCGCGCTATCCCGACATAGAAATCATCATCGCAGGCGACGACGACCGCCAGACCGATGGCAATCCCGGCCGCATCGCCGCCCATGCCGCCGCCGTCGCTACGGGGTGTCTGGTGACGTTCCCCGAATGGCCCGCCAATGCGCCCGAGCACCTGACCGACTTTAACGACCTCGCCAACTGGAGCGCCGCTCATGGCCTCGCCTGAAAACAATGTCATCAACCTGCGCCCCGAAGCACCAATGGTCGAGCCTGAGCGCCCGTGCTGGGCGGTATACGAGCATTGGGTATGCAATGAGAAAGGCCGCAAGCTGCGCCCCGGCGTGTACTGGCACAGCTTCAAGCGCGCTGCCGCCGAGCAAGACGACACCGAGGGTGATACCGGCGACCGGCCAATCACTGACGAGTGGATAGCCAGCCCCGTGACGGTCATTGCGCGCACCACCAACAGCGACGATGGCAGCGAAGGCCGCTTGCTGCGCCTTGTGACCGAAAGCGGCATTAAGGAATGGATCATTGCCATGGAGATGTTCGGCGGCAGCGGCGAGGACGCCCGGCGCGCATTGTTCGGGATGGGCGTCATTATTGCCCTCAAGAAGCGCGGCACCTTCATGGAGTACCTGCTCGACCAACGCCCCGCCGAAATGTTCGCCACCACCAGCCGACCGGGCTGGCATGAGTCGGGCGCTTTCGTACTGCCGGGCCGCACCATCGGCAGCGACAAGGTGCGGTATCAGGCCAGCAATAAGGCCCAAGTACTTTTCAGTCGGCGCGGCGAGCTGGCGCAGTGGCAAACCGAAGTCGCGGCCAAGTGCACCGGAAACCCGGTACTGACGTTAGCGATAGGTTGTTCATTGGCCGGGCCGTTGCTGAGTCTGGTGGGCGTGCTGGGTGGTGGCGTTCACCTGGTGGGCGACAGCTCCAGCGGCAAGTCACTGGCGCAACTGATTGGTTCGTCGGTCTGGGGCGATCCGGGCGTATTCGCGGCTTCGTGGGACATGACCAAAGGCGGGCTTGAGATTGAGGCATCGAGCCGCAACGACACCATTTTGCCGCTGGACGAAATCAAGCGCGCCGACCCCAAGCGTGTACAGGAAATGGCGTACTCACTCGCTAACGGCCAAGGCAAGGGCACCATGACCCGCGAGCGTGAAGGTCGGGCCAAATTGTCGTGGCGCCTGCTGACACTCTCCAGCGGCGAGCGGTCATTGTCCGAACACGCGGCCATATCCGGCAACCCGGCCCATGCTGGCGCTGAGCTACGCATGGTCGACGTGAACGCAGGCACCCGCACACACCGGGCCTTCGACGAACTACACGGCCTTGAGGGCGCAGACTTCCACCGCCAGCTCACCGTGGCCGTGGGTGCTCACCATGGGCACCTTGGCCCCGCCTTCGTCGAGAAGCTGCTCGAAAACGACGACCGCCCCGGACTACTGGAAGACTTTGCCGGGATACGCGCCAGCTTTGTCGAAGACAACGCCCAGGCCGGGCGTGTGGCCGACCGTTTCGCCGTCATTGCACTGGCGGGAGAAATGGCCATCGCTTACGGGTTGCTGCCGTGGGAGCCGGGAAGCGCCCTCACCGACTGCCGTTTGCTCTATGGCGAATGGCTCAGTCGAGTAGGCAGTGGCAATGCCGAAGACCGCCAGATCCTCGCGGGTATTCTCGACTTTATCGACCGTCACGGCAGTAGCCGCTTTTCCGATGTTGACGACACAACGCCCGACACCAAGGTATTCAACCGCGCCGGATACTGGGAACTGGTGGGCAGCAACCGCCTGTACCTGTTCAACAAACCGGCTCTGATCGAGGCCGCTCATGGCTATGGCCTGACTCGCATCATCAAAGCACTGGAAGGCGCCAGCGTAATTGCCCGACGCGACCACGAGCGCAAGACCAAAAACTATCGGCTGCCGGGTGGTGGCCAAGCTCGCCTGTACGTCATCGACCCTGACGCCATGGAACGTGAAGGGGGTGGTGTATGACCCACAAAACCCCAAGGAGTCATCATTGCCCAAATACACAGGAACCTAGAATCGCTGGCAACAGTGGCAACACCGGCAACGGCCTTGCGCACCGTGGCTTTCAGCCGTTGCCACCCTATAAAAAGAGTGGCAACAACTGGCAACGCACACCTGATTTTCACTATAAGAGCGCCTCCCTACCCCACGCCTTGCTCATAGCGGTTGCCAGTGGTTTTGCTGCTGGCAACAGTTGCCAGCGCTGGAAGCCCCGTAATACATGGCTGTTGCCGCCGTTGCCACTGTTGCCGGTGTTTTTGAAATCAGTGGAACATTGGATGACGAGTGATTCGGCGAAGGTGGCTTTATGAGCCTGCTTTCTGCCCTGTTCAATCACATGCCGCCGACCATTGCCGTAACGACTCCCCAAAAGTGAGGAGTCGTCCGACGCGTCCACACCTGGTACTGGCCGACCGCGCACAACATCCGAGTGCGTTCGTGCCGCCTCCTCACGCCAGCGCCGCCACGGCTACCCCGTAATGGCGAAACGCTCGTGACCACTACCTCAACCACATCATGGCTTGTCGTTCCTGCTACGCCCCCACCGGCCGCCACTGCGCGGCTGGCGCTGACCTGCGCGCCGCCTACGTCACCACACCTATGGAGGCTCACCCATGAGCACCAATCTATTTATCGCCCTGCTGAACATTGCCCAGAAGCCCGGCGCCAGCTTGAGCACCAGTCTCATCACCACTCGGCGTATCTGCCGTATCTTCGGGGAACGGGCTGACTCGATTCATTTAGAGCGCAGGGCCATGCGCCGCAAGGCCAACAAATTGCGCCAGTTCCTGCCATTCACCGCCAGCGCTATGGCCAACATTGAGCAAGTAGCCGCCAACCACCGCAGTTCTGAGTGGGACGACCTGCGCAAAGTGCTGGCCGGTTTCGGGCGCTCGCTGGTGCTAGACACCGAGGGGCTGGCCGCAGGGCTTGAATTCGACCGGCTGTGCGACCTGCTGGCGATCAACACCGTGGAGCGGGAAACAGCGCGCAAAGAGGGCTTGTCCACCCTGGCTGATTTGGTGTTCGCCTACGCGTTTGAGGAAAGCGCCGCCCGCCGTAGGCAGCAATGGAACGACGCACCGCTCTACAACGCCTGCCAACTCGCCACCGCGAATTTCATCAGGGAATGTCCTGAACATTTGCTACCCGACCCGTTCGCACCGGGTGCGCCGTTCGGCCCGAAGCTGCCACCTGCCTTAAGCATCGTTGGCAAATAACTTTTTTCCGCGCCGCGTTTTGCGAATCACGAAAACGTGGCGCGACAAAGAGCAACACCGCCGGGCGCCAGCCCATGACCAGCGCCAGTCGCGCACAGAGGAAAATATGACAGATCAGAACAGCAACACAGCGGGCCAAGCGCCCACGCATCGGTACCGCTCTGTTACGGCCGTCGACGTTGGGACGGGGCGATCATCAGCGCCGCGATTTATGCTGAAGACCAAATGTAGCCACGATGGTAGATTGCCTTTTTCAAAGGAGGGCAATTTATGCGCAGGATAGCCACAACAGCACTATTTGCCGCCATGGTTGCGGGTTGTGCAACATCCCAGTGCCCATGAAAAATGCTGTTGCGGTGCCGCCTGAAAGGGTTATTGCCTATCAGAAAGAGACGCCAGGTACAGGCACATTGTCGGTGACCAGAGACTCTGGCCATACGGGAAGCCTTTGATCAATTGGCCTTTTCGTAGATGGAAAAGTGGCGGCACTACTCAAGCCTGGAGAGAGGGTTGCCCTCCACGTCCCAGCGGGGTCTGTTGTTATCGGTGCGGCCTACCAAGGAAGCGGTATTTGCGGGATGGGTGCCGAGAGGCAAGAGCGAGAGACAATCGTCACCGGCGAAAAGGTGCAAAACTACCGAATATCAACGAGCAGGAACGGTGTTTTAGACATACTCCCAACAACGCTATAGCGAATAGACACAGCCGCCTTCGGGCACTTTGTCACGTTTCGAGACAGACGGTATGGTCTCACTCAGACCAAATCGTCGGTTTCGTCACCTCGCTGGTAACTACTCAGATAACCACCAAAAGCAACCATTCAAGGACGTTGATATGAGTGCGGATGAACGGAGCGTAAAACTCCACCAAAGCGCGAGTACTGAATCTGCAAACTTTGATCGCTTCGTCCTAGGAGCCTCAATGGCGGCTTGCGCCTATCTCGCGCAGACAATGCCCTTCGGCCCCCTTGGCCTTAACGTATCCACAATGTATCTGGCGACCCTGTTCATGATGGCGCTGAGCGCAGTATTCGGATTCCTCCGTATTGAGTCGACGATCTCAACCATGAACGCCAACTCTGGCTATTTGCACATGATTGAGATGGGCCAGCTAAATGACTTCTCAATGCGGCAAATTGCAAGAAATGCAGTCGACAAAGTGGCCGAGCGCACAAAGACGATGTATGTGCTGCGAAATTACACGATGCTATTTTCGTTTTTCGGTTACGTCGTAACAAAGGTGTATTCCACGTACCCCGTGTGACGCCTCGTGCTCCCATGCTGACCACTGTTTGCATGCCGTGAGCCTAATCTTCAGCACCCATAAGCTCCTGACGTAGCCCAACTTCAAGCCAACCAATGAGAACAGAATGAGTACAGGAACCCATACATCAATCCGCTTAACACTCTTCAAACATAGCTCAGGATCATTCCTGGCAGCATTAGATGCTGCTCAAATCCCGCATGAACCCGTCCATATGTTTTCGACTACCCCCCAAGGCTCGGGACTGGTTGAAGCGATCACTGCCCTATCAGAAGCAATGCCTTGGAATGCCGTAGCGAAGGTTGTGGTTGCATGGATTGAGGCAAGGAAAAGCCGTGAAGTAATCATCCATACAGAGACTGGGCAGTCGATCCTAGCAAAAGGCTATTCGGCTTCTGAAGTTCAAAAGCTGCTGCAAAAATCCACGAACATTATCGTTATTGATACGAAGCCCAACGATGAACCATAGGGCTTACTCGAAAAAAATAGGAAGGAACCGCATTTGAAAATCAAGCCAGCTTCAGTGCTTCATTTACTCGCAGAACACTATCACCACGACGCCTCTGATTTTCTAGATAGATTCGATGTCCTCTGGGAGAGCCAGACCCATAAAACGGGGCGTATAAAGACCTTTGTTGATCTATTGATGGGGTGCGAGTGCGAGTTAAAGGCGCATGCCATATTAAGCCACCTACAAGATGATGCAGTCGAAACCTACAAAACGGTGAAAGCTGCGGGCCATAGCATTGATCGAATCGCCGACATGGCCATGTTCATGTCAGATCGCACCAATTACGATTTCCTTAAAGACAACCTAAGTGGGCTGTCGGTTTTCATTCGGTATTCCTTTGACGCTTATGGGACTTTTTTTCCGTTTGATTACGATCACGCCGAGATAAATTACTCAAAGACTATAGGTAATAGCGTCTGGGCATTGCAGATTCGGGATCATCTAAGGCAGATGATTGACGCTTCAAACGACGAGTTTACAGGTATGGTTTCAGATGACATTTCCGAGATTTTCGCCCAAGAGGACCAAATGACGTCTTTCATGGAAAAAATACGAAACAAACCGTCCAAACGTTAATGTCGTTTCGAAAAACACCGGTATCCAAACATGCATCTAGAACCGGGGCCAATCTGGTTCGGTTACCCTGAGTGATAATTACTCCGCCTGGTTAACATCTATAACAGGCTTTCTGTTATAGAGTCGCTCGAGACCAGCAAACCTCGACAATTGTTACCAGAGTAGTGGGTTGGCCAACCTCTCATGAGTCTAATTTTTACTAACAGGCAGCGTACGTGTCCACCGGCTCCAGGTCGACCAGATGTCAACATCGCGCCAGGCCCCGCACTCGATCCGATGTCAGGTTGCCGACGCTGAGAAAGTCGACAGGTATCCAGCTTGGTATCCACGGTCTGAGGCCGATCCGGCGTGGATACCTCGGCAGCGTCCAGGTACTGAGCGTGCTTTCGCGCACACCTTTCACGCAACCTGAAGTGCGCGAAATCTGTCCCTGAGACAGAATTGATCCGCTTAGTACGCAGGCTGGTACGCACTCGTCCATGCATACCGGGCGCAAGTTCGCACCGAGGTTCGCACCCTATTACGCGATGCTGGCGCGAACCCGGCCAATGGTTACCAAGGAATTATCAATGCCAGCGGTTGCCAGACGTTGGTTTCCACTGAGGTTTCCAGGGTATTGCAGTGGTTTTCACTTAAAACTAGCTGTAACAACGAAACAAACTCACGATTAAGACGCATAATCTTAATACAAAACATGCCTCATACAGGCTGACTGGCGGGACTAGAATTAGAATAGTGTCAATTTGACATATGAAGGCACCTGAAGCCATTATCCATACGCAAGAACCAAGGATGAACACGACTGTATGGATAAACAGTGAAAAATCTCTACAATGCAAGCTCTAACCAATTGCATCGTGTGAGCATAAAGCTCCACGATGGGAGGGCTTCGCATGCTTAGCGTCCTAATGAAATTTGCGCTTGTACTTACCACCATTGCTCCTATTGGGATTACTCTTTCATTTTTGTTATACCAAAGTAACGGTGAGCCTATCTGGGCGTTATTTGTGCTGTTTTGCTCGTTATCGCTATGCGCAATATGCCACCAAATAATTTTATTCTCTGCAAAAAAACTTAATAAAACGACAATATCCGCCGCATCAATAAAGCCTGCCGACAAGGAAATATCTGGATATTTCGTAGCGTACATGCTGCCAGTGCTAGGTGGTGGGAAGTATTTTCTAGATATTCCAACCTTCTCTTTTTTCGCCTTTATGTTTTTTGTATTTATATGGGTTTCAAAATCGTTTTATGCAAATCCAGTGCTTGCTCTTTGCGGCTATAAATTTTATGAGGTGCAACTTACAAATGGCGCAAACCTGCTGCTTATAACCAAGCAAAATATTTCTAAACCAGCAGATATAGGAAAGATAAATTACATAACATCCCACACTGTTTTAGACGCCACATAGGAGATAAAGATGGACCTTTTTGTATTGTTGAACTCAACACCTCGAATCCTGAGAGTCGTTACAAGTGCTGACCTTCAAGATGATTTAGAGGCTGAGTTCCAACGCCAAATCTCGAATTTTCGCGAGGGAAAAGCCGACGTTGCTTTCGATGCCAGATACCGGCCTGACGACGATGAACTGCTGCTGATAGAAGACTTCGATGACATTGACGGCCTAATTTCTGCCGTTCGCGCACCACAAGAATTCAATACTTGGGAACCGTCGGAGGAAGGTCTGGGGGCTATAAAGGGGCTTTTTGGCGGTTTTACTGAGAATGGTACTACCACTGTGATGATCCAGGCATTTGATAGGCGCCAGGCGATCACGACTAAAAAGTTCGCGCTTTTTTACGACTCTGATACGTTTCGCCGCTTGGGTGGCATTGGGATTACTCTAGATAGCAAACCTACCGCAATACTTTCCCAAAGTATTGCGGAAAACGCTCTCACCGAACTACGCTTTGTAAGTCTTCATAATACTCGTCGCCTTTTTGAAATGGACGCTTACTACCATGAAAGTACAAAAGAAGAAGTGGAAAACTTTTTCAACCAAGAAAAATTTCATGGATTCGACCCAGACTGGCTAAGCACAAATATTGATAACTGGATCAGAAAAAAAATCACTTTTATTAATCAAGAGGGGATTCTTGACTCATGCACACCTATTGACCTCCGAGAAGCAGCCTCAGAGTTCGGCATAGACATAGGAGTTCATGAAGAAGCCGAGCAGTTAAAGTTAATTTTCCCTGACGACAAGAAAAAACTTAAGGAACTGCTGCGCTTTTTGGATGAAGACATATACCAATCTCCGATATCAGGAAATCGCTTCCAAACAAACTCTAAAAGAAAAATTCCTACCCAGGCATGAACAATGGAAAGACCCGCAGGAATTCATCGGGTCTACCTTGACGGAATATGAGATAGGCATTAGAGCAAGCCCTCGACGAGAACCCGGTATTCATTCGCCAGGGCATTGCTGAGCTGGCCGTCGCTGGGAGTCTTGGAAATGCTTTGCATGCGCCGAGCATGAGATAAGTTGACTCTCGCCATGCCCGCACGGAATATTAATACGTTGCTGTGGCTCACTGATCGTCTGCCTACAGGAGCGAGCTGTATTTTAAATGGCATCAAAAATGTAATGAAAATAACAACATGGAGCACGACATGGAAAGGTTGGAAAAAGTTGTTTATGCACCTAGCATCCGCTCAGGGAAGTATGATCTCTTAGCAATTTCAGAAATTGAGGATAATAGGCGTCCTTTTATCACTCCGATAATCAGCGCGCGTGGCGACAACCTGAAAATGATTCACGCTTTCGCAGAGAGCTGGCAAAAAAGTCATTTCTGGTTCGACTCTTCTCGATTTGCGCAAGACAGCCAGACGGAGTTAGCGGCAACGCTAAATGACGCTAGTAACAATTTTTCAAAAAAGCTATCTACATTTATTCAGTTAAAAAATATAAATGACAAGATGCTTCCTGTCGTCGGCTTTCGGTCTGGCGACAATCAACGGAGTGTAGTCCAGTTTGCTTTGAAACTTTATTCAGAATTCCCAATTGTCGGAATACGCATAGAGGGGACGGGAGTTGTTTTAGATAAAAACATAGCTATCGCCAGAGCGGTACTGAACTCAATAAGTGACGCTGATTTAACTAAAACCGTTCTGATTGTCGATGCATGGAGTATTAGTCAAATGCCCTCTCTACAAGAGGGTAGCAGCATACAAAAAATGCTTGAGTTGACTAACGACTACAGCATTGTGAAGGTCATAACCCTGAGCACGTCTTGGCCAGATGACCGTCCGGATAGAGGCGCAAACGCGGTAATTCCATGCATCGATCCATTTTGGCAGGCGATCGTTAAAAAGCAGCTGGAAGCTAAAGGTCTTAGCCATATCTATGGCGACTACGCCGCAACCAATCCGACGAAAGACCTGCTGGATGATTATGACCCCGCCAAAATGGCAGCACCGATCCCGTTTGCTGGCTACTATAACGTCTTAAGCTGGCATCAAGAGCGACGGGGGGCAGGCGGAGAAAATGAGAAATATCGTGAAATTGCAGAGGTCTTCCGCCGTCTCCCCAACTATCACGGAGACGAATTCTGTTGGGGAACTAAAGCAATCGCAGCAATCGGAAGCGGAAAGCGAGCAAAAAGCGGAAATATGGCTTTTTGGAACAAAATTCGAATCAACCAGCATGCTTGCGCCATGTTGAAAGATGTTTCAGATGGTCTACTTCAGAAACTAGCGAATCCTCATGAGCCGGAGTATGAGGACTTTGACGATTTAATTTAGATCGCCTTTACGCATCTTAAGCTGACGTAGAACAAACTCCCTCAGCACTTCGTGAGGCACCGTGTGAGAGACTAACTTCCGTATTTCAGACTTAGTCTCTCTACTTCTAAATTTAATATCATGCTCAACACACAGCTCTTCAAGCTCATTTCGCCACAGAAGACCACTCAGATCAAAAGGATTGGTTTTTTGGTTTAGCTGCGCATGGCGCAGAACCGCGAGCCCGCCCAAATCATCGGCAATTAGTATTCCGACCCCCTTCGGAGTAACTGATAGCGCTTTTTCTAAATGACGGCCATGGGTGCAAAGCCATATTTCGTCAAAAACGTTGGAGTAAGCCTGGCATTGGTCTGGCCACCTTTTTAAGCTGTCTGCACCAGATTTGATCTCAAAGGCTACTAGGCGACCATTCGCAAGAGCGAGGTCGGCGCGAAAGCTCAAATCGACTGTCTTTCCCTCGTGTCGATTTACAAATCCAAGCTCGTCGATTAGCACATCGTGGGCTCCGGTAGAGAGATGAGCGCAAACCCAGCCTCTTAAATTAACCCTAATGTCTATCGGAGAAAGCATGGTCGTTCCTTTACGTTGTTGAAGCGCGCGGAGTATAGGAAATCATGGGGATTGTAGCTAGCGCCGCATATCGAATGCCCGCAGAAGAACCATCTAAGCCCACGAAGCTCCATGGGGTGCCGTTGTCATGCGCCGTCCATTCACAGACGAGCGCCTATGGTTACCCAGCTCCTAGTTAACATCCCTTTAAGCCCGCCCTCCCCATCGCGGATTTCTTTGCCTGCGATTCACATAACAACCTGGGCCAGCGGTGGCTTCTCAGCGAGATTCTGGACAGGCTCTGGACGGCTGGAGAGGCCACAGTTTATCCAACTCGGCCCATGGGCCGAAGTCAGCAAAGGCTGGGGGCAGATCGGGCGTGCGTCCGGGTAGCTACCTCGTCCAGGAACAGTGGCTAGCCGAGACAGTTACTTGCGGGACAAGTGGCACTCGGTCGAACCGGGCAAACGCGACCGCTATCCTTGACCAGCCTTGACGAAATTTTTGACAGGTCTTGACGGATTTATAAGGAATCACCATCAGTTGAAACACTGAAAGCCACGCGCTATAAGGCTTCGCGGGTATTCGCTCAGTTTGTTCAGCGCCAGCCTTGTCAAAAATTCTAGAAGTGCCCGTCAAGGTAACTGCCCGATCAATATCAAGGCCCGTTGCCGGGATGGGGTGGTGATATACCGGGCCATACAAATCCTTAGCGCGCCAGGCAATACTAGACAGGCACTAGACGGATTTTCGTCGACCAATGACATGCAAATCGCTCGTAACCCAAGCGCTGTAAGGCTGCCAGCGTGAAAAGCAGTGCTACGGCATCTGATGCTCGTCAAGAATTTACAAGGGCTTCAATCGGCCTGATAGCAGGTCGGAACAGGCTCGCACGCTGATAACATTGACGGGGTATCGCCAGCACTCCCAATGCCGGCCCGAGGATTTAGCCGTATCCGTAATTGACTGTGATTATCTGCCGACCGACAAAGTGCTGTTTCCGCCTGAGCTAGCGCTGCTGATTGTCAGGAAGACCAGCGCAATGGCGGCGGCATTTGAGGAGCAAGCGCTCGACCAGCTCACCAAGGACGCCCGGCGTGCCCTTTCACGAGGTACGGAGCCGCCACGAGTCATCAGGGAAATGCGTCTGTAGGGGGTATTCCCCCAGCGGGGCAGATAATCTGGGTTTGGCTCATGCCGCTAATCGGCGCCAGCAGTTTGGTGAACCTGCCATACCAAAATGGGAACCCAGGCATCCACCAGCACCATGTAAAGACAGCCTTGATTTGGTTGCGAAATTAACCCCATGAATGACCCGCAATGGCCCGAACGATCATTTGTGAAAACAAACCCCATGAATGACCACTACCCTGATGCGGGGTGGTGCTGGCGCGAGAGAATGCCATGGTGTTGGAAGCACCTCATGCAAGTGGCAGAACCTCGCAAAATTGAGCAACCTCTCGAGGCTTGGAGTGTCGATCACACCCAATCACCGGGAAAAACCTTATACCGGTCGTCGGAGTAAAATCAGGGTATCTTTGGGCCTTCTCGAAATGGGCCAAAAACACTCCAGCAGAAAGCAGCGTGTATCCCCCGATGTATCCCTATAAAAACAATAAACAATTAAAACCAATAAAATCAGATAGTTATAGATCCAGTTCAAATGACTGTGTACCACCAAATACCGGTTTCACCCCATCGCAAGATGAAATGAAACCAACGAGAAAGCCCGCCTAGTGCGGGCTTTTTTGTGTCTGGTACATTCATACCGACTCACTACCTCCTCACGCCTCCCCTCTCTAAAGCCCTCACGCATTCTGAAAGGCCAGATCACATCGCTACGGCAAACCTTTCGCCAGTCTCTCCTCATGAATAGATCTCGATAACGACTTCTTTAAGCGAGCGACAAAACTCTACCCCCTCCGCTTCAAACCTTGCACACGCTGATCCAATACTTAAACACTCACGTTTCAGCCCTCTGTTCAGAGAGTGTTTTCCCAGCGCATTAAAAGAATTGGATTACAGACACAAATAAACAAGTCGTCCACAGTTCCGGCCCAAGATCGCCACGCCTCACGATGCCCTCACCCCAGGATTCAAACAAGCGTGGCACGTTGTTCATTCCGGCGCTCAGGGAGTTGCGATGGGTTGGCTCAAGCAAGTATTGGGGCGGAAGGCGCCCGAGCTTTGCGCGAAGATCGCAAGCCAACCAGGCGAACCTAAACTGCCGTTAGGACTGACCTTGGGCAGTCACGTAAGCCTCAATGCTGCTTTGAAAAGTCTGCTGGAAGGCGAATCAGACATCATCGTGCCGAGCGATGACAAGATCATGGCCATAGGCACCCTCGAAGCAGGGTCAGGTTACCGACTTATTCGCTGCTACCTCGACAATGAGCACTTCTATATCCAATTCCTGATGAGTGGGCCGCGAGAAGATGACATCGCCGCCCTCATCCTCTTCGGTTATCACGAGGTCAGAACGCTTTGCAGCCCAACCGAGCTTCTGCATTTGACAGGGCCCGGGGCAAAAATAGGCATGCCCTTCTATGAGTTGGAACGCACAGAATATGTCCGCCAATGGGGGACTGAGGATGGGCAAGCCGAAATGACCGCGCTGACTGAGCGGGTCATCAATACAGAAGGTTCATATACCGTTCACCACCGTTGCGCGCTTTACGCTCGAAACCTGAGGCTGGCCAACCGACGCGAATTCCTGCTCTTGTCGATGGAAACCGATGAGCTCACAAACCGGTTACTTACGACGGCGGTCGGCGTGACACTTCAATTATCTGACCTCTCCATTGTCTGAAAAGGAAACATCAATGTTTGACGCTCTCAGGCAGTCGCTTAATGCCACTGCGGTGTCCAGTTTTGCCCTCTATATCCTGGTTGCAGCAATAGTTTTTGCACTGTTCCAGTTCATTTACACCCGAATGACGCCTCACCGGGAGTTCGAGCTTATTCGTGCGAATAATCCGGCTGCCGCCATTGCGCTCGGGGGCGCTCTGATCGGTTTCGCGTTGCCCGCAGGCAATATCATTTCTCATAGCGTCAGCATCCTGGACTTTATTGTCTGGGTAACTATCGCCGCGGGGATTCAACTACTGGCATTTATTGCAACCAGCCTCGTGGTTAAAAACCTGTCCTCAAGAATTGTGAATGGCGAGCAGGCAGCGGCGATCTACACGGCCGCAATCGCGATCAGCGTCGGCTTTTTGAATGCTGCGTGCATGACTCCTTCAGCCTGAATAAGGAACAACCCCATGAGACCTCGAAGTTCACTCAAGCTCGTGCTGGGCGGAACTCTGCCGCTGGCGCTCACGGCGTGTAGCCAATCGGATGACTATGTGACGCCCCTTCCAACGGTCATGCCCATTACAAGTGCAAGCCACTCTATCAACCTTCTGGTTAAGCAAAACTTCAGCACTCTGCGCGAATGCGCCGAGTCACCCATACCCATGAATATCTGCTCAATTGCCTACAATAAAGCAATATCGGACAAGGCCATCAACGCTCTATCTCCCAGCACTCCAAATGCGAGCAATGCCGAGGCTATACAACAGGGCTGCCCCCCTTCCAACAAGCAAGAGCAACCTTCGCAGATGAGGGGGTTCCAGCTGACCGTTTCGGGAACTTTGCCTTGGTCGGAACACTACAAAATCCGTGAGCCACTCTTGAAGTTAGGGGCGATCAGGAACGAACGCACTATCAGCCTGGAAAACGACTTGATTTTAAAAGCCCTGCTTTCCAAGGGAAGTAGCACCCGCTACTTCAGCGAGCCGATTTATGAAGCGTGCAACGATCGCACGGCTTCTGTCGGCCCAACGGTATTGCGCAGCTTTGCCAGCGCCAAGAACACGACACAATCAAGCACCCGCTCTACGAGCACCAGTTCTTCAATCTCGCGAGGGGGATTTGGCGGGCAGGCACACGCGCGCGACGGCTGGAGCGGCAGAAGCTCAAGCGGATTCAGTTTCGGCGGCTAAGGGGCATACTGTGAAAAAAGTCAGCATCAAGGAGCGCGCCAACTGGCAACAGAAGGTGGAGAGCGGCGGATTTTTTTTCCACACCGTTGAGGGCGCGCGCTATTGGGATGAGCGAGGTTATTACCAGTTTACTGAGGCACAAATCACTCAAGACATTGAAAGGCCGACTCAAGAGCTTCATGAGATGAGCATGGACTTGGTCGCCCGGGTGGTCGATAGCGAAGCGTTGCTCTCGCGGCTGGCGATACCACCTCAGTTCCATGATCTGGTGTGGCGTTCATGGAAGGATCGACATCCTTATCTCTACAGTCGTTTCGATTTTATCTACGATGGGAAGGGCCCTGCCAAACTCATTGAAAGCAACGCAGATACGCCGACTTCATTGCTGGAAGCGGCCTCGGTTCAATTGCTATGGCTTGAAGATTTACTCCAGCAAGAGCAATTGCCTGTTAATGCCACGCAGTACAACACGCTCGCCCATGATTTAACGCGTGTTTTCGCATCGCTAAATAAGGACACACCGTTTTATTTCTCGTCAATCTCAGCCTCGCTCGAAGACCGCGGCACAACTGACTTTTTACGCAAGATGGCTGGCAATGCCGGTATAGACGCCAGGCATATCGACCTTGAGCACATAGGTCTCACGCAGGCCGGGCGCTTTGTGGATCTCGATGGAAACTGGATCCAGCGCTTGTTCAAACTGCACCCCTGGGAGCATATTTTCCATGAGCCTTATGGTTCGTCCATCCCGGATGCCGACACCAGATTCATAGAGCCTGCATGGAAAGCCATTCTGAGCAACAAAGGCATGCTGCCATTGTTGTGGGAATTCAACAAAGGGCACCCAAACCTGCTGCCTACTTTTTTCGATTCAACGCCAGACAAACCTTTGCCAAAGGGCTGGGTTCGAAAGCCATTTTTCTCTCGTGAAGGCGCAAATATAGAGCTTCGAACCACGAACGGAGAGCGCGTCTTTCAAGAAGGTCCTTATACCGAAGGCCCCTTTATTCTGCAGAAGTTTGAGCCTCTGCCCAAATTCGGCGACAGCTTTACGTTGATAGGTTCCTGGGTCATTGGAGATGTGCCGTCAGGCATTGGTATTCGCGAGGACGACACATTAATCACAAAGAATACAAGTCGGTTTGTACCCCATATAGTGCTCGACTGATTACAGTCTCATATCTCCTGAAAGGGCAATAATTACACCCTGTCTTCCATTCTCTGCACCACCTCACGCAAACGCTGCAACAACGCATTTAACTGTGCGATGGAGGCCGAACTCAAAGGTTCCTGCAATAAAGCCAGTTCGCATTCATTGCAGGCCGCCGCCAGACTAACCGCGCGCACTGAGGCCAATGCACCATTCATACGGTGTACATGATTGATCAACGTGGTGGTATTGCCCGCAATAAGGGCTTGCCCTGCGTGTTCTAAGTCTTCCTGCAGGGTGGAGATGAACAGTCTATGCATGGCAGGCGACAAGTTGATCCAGCCGTCCAGGTCATCCGCAGGAACCGCCACCGTCACTGGCTGCGGGGCCTCCTGCACAGAGGCCGAGCCGTAAACCGATAACGTATGACGCAATGTCATCAGGCTCAAAGGTTTAACCAGCCATGCGCTCATCCCTGCAGCCAGGCATTGCTCGCCCTCTTCACGCATGGCGTTGGCGGTCACACCAATTATCGCAATGGCCGGGTCGAACTGGCGGATGTGCCGGGCTAATTGGTAGCCATCGAGTTTGGGCATATTGACGTCAGTGATAATCAGGTCAAACGCCCCCTCCTGCCAGCGCAGCACGGCTTGCTCACCGTCTTCGGCCAACGTCACCTCTACGCCCAGCGCTTGGAGTTGTTCTTTGAGGATTTCCCGGTTAATAGGATTGTCCTCCACTACCAGCACCTTCAGCGCCAGATGAGAAGCAGGTTCTACCGTTCGCACGGCCATAGGGGGAGCACTGCCATGCGCGACGGCCATCAAGGCGTTAGCAATGCCGCGAATGTCAAAACCGTTGACCTCCCAACCCGTGGCCGTTCGTTGTGCCTGGCCCGGCCCCGATTCGGTGGCAATGACGCGCTCGCCCGCCCATTGCACGGGCTGCAAGGGGTCAGGTGCGACCTCCAGCAAAATAGCCTTGCTATCGCCCGTGTCGTCTGGCGCATACAGATGCGCACGTGCGCCCCACCCCGTTAACCAGTCAATCAGGCTCAGGGCAAGGTCTTTAAGCGGCGCACGCACAGACACACTGACGCCCTGAAGATCAATATCGGTCCTATGCGTCAGCGAACCCGCCACAATCGGCAAACGTATTTGCAAGGAGAAGCTACTGCCCAGCCCCGGCTCGCTGACCACGCGCAAGTTGGCCCCCATCATTTCACTCAGGCGCGCGCAAATGGATAAACCCAGACCCGCACCGCCTGTACGCTCGCTGCCACCTACCTGTGAAAAGGGTTTGAACAACTTCGCCAGCTGTTGCTCGCTGATACCGACACCGGTATCCGACACTTGCCACTGCAAAGACACCTGCCCCTGCTCCAACTCAGTGACTTTGAGGCGCAACACAACGCGTCCTGAATCGGTGAACTTGATCGCATTGCTTAGCAAATTGTTAATAATCTGCCGGATGCGCACCGCATCCCCCCGCACCAGAGCCGGCAGGGTGGCATCGGCACAGGCGAAAATACTCAGGCCTTTGTTGGTGGCCGACGCGGCATAGCTGCGTACAGCGTCTTCAAAAAGGTCGAGCGGGCAGAAGTCTTTGGTTTCGACCGCCATTTGTCCGGACTCGATCTTGGACACATCCAGCACATCGCTGATCAACTGAAACAACACCGAAGAGGAGCGTTGAATGGTGGACAGGTACTCACGTTGCCGTTGATCAAGCGCGGTGAGTTCCAGTAATTCGATATTGCCCAACACCCCATAGAGCGGCGTGCGGATCTCGTGGCTCATGGTGGCCAGAAACAGGGTCTTGGCCTTGCTCGCCTCATCGGCCGAGCGCCTCGCCTGTTCCATCAGGTTGGCGTCATCCACGTGCCGGGTAATGTCGTTGAAGCCGCACAGCACCACGTCTTTGCCCTTGTAACGGGTGAACGCGAAGCAGGCCTGCAAGTAGCGCCCCGCCACTTCCAGCTGAACTTCCCCTAACTCATGCTCACCATAATCACGCTTCAACAACGCAATCAGCTCAGCAGTGCCCTGCCATTGCTGCGCACGCTGGTTTTCCAGCAGCACCACACCGGTGCTTCGCTGTACGACACATAACCCGACCGGGGCACTGTCCAGCATGACGCGGTTGAACTCTTCACTCTCGGCCAGCGACTGGCTGGAGCGTTGAGCAGGCTCGATAATCCGCTCGCGATACCAGCGGTTAACGCGCCAGCCAATCAACGCAAACAGCAAAAGCAGACCCACTGCGGCCAACAATGGCCATTTCGCATAGCCAAAGAAGTTTTGATAGCTGATGGAATACAGGCCAGTCCACCGATCCGGACCTGCCGAGGTCAGTTTGAAACGCAACCCGTCGCGGGCAAAACTCAATCCTGGCGCCAGCTCTTCCACGTCCTTGACGTCACCGAGCAACACATCTCCGGTCGGCGAGATCAGGGTGAGGTGACTGTTGCTGGTCCTCATCAGCAACCGCTCAAGATCGCCAATGTCACTGACATCCAGCAATGCCGTCAGAACAACCCCACCTTGATCATCTTTGGACGGTAAAAAGTTGCGGGCCAAGTCGATGCCGATCGCCCCGACGATGTATTTACGTTTTTCCACAAGACCGGGCGGTGCTCTCATCCACAGCAATTGCTTATTCGCCAGCGCGGGCTGGCGCGGAATCAGGTCGTCATAGAGACGCTTGGTGACCTCGAAAAAGTTGGTTCTGCGCAACAGCGCAAATTGCCGGGTGCCATCAATGCCGGGCACGGCGATGGTGAACTGGTCCGAGGGTGAAAAAACAAAGACCTGGGGTGCCCAATAGTAAGAGTCAGACCAGTAGGCGGCGAACAGATCGGTCAATTGAACACCGAACGAGTAAACGCCCTGCATGTCCGCCGCACTGAATTGATCGCGTTGGCTCACGGTAAACGGCATCGACTTGGCGGTGTCGCGGTTCTGGAACAAGCGCTCATCGCCCTGACGCATCAACTCAACGTGGGAGTGCGGTTTGCTGTCCATCAACAGGTTACCGCTGTCCTGACCGTAGCTCTCGGCAGCGCTGCGCAAAAAAGTTTCGTGCTCATGAATGCTTTCCATCAAGCGCGCGAAATGAAAGTCGATCTTTTCGCCCTCCTCCTTCAACACCCGGTTAATTGCCCAATAACTCATGCTCACCAGCAACAGAGCCAGCCCGGTCAGCAACATCAACAGTTTGTTAAGTCTCAAAGAGCTCAGTGCCAGTGCACCAAGACGTACTTTTGCTTGCTTCATGAGAGAGAGCCTATCAGGGGCATTGCAGCCCAAAAAAGTTAAGCGTCCTAAAACAGGAATCGTCTTATGGGGGTTGCACCCGACACATTGCATCCTATGCAACACCTGCTGCGGCCAGCCGTGAACAGGGGGGACTGTTAAAAATGGATATGACACATAACTTTTGTAGAGGGTATCTCTCATGTTTCAAACAATCGGCAAATACACTGCTCTGTGCGGTTCAACCCTGCTGATCGCAATGGCTGCAACGACTGCACAAGCAGCTGACGGCCAGGTTGAGTTCACGGGCGTCATTAACGATAACGCCTGCACCATTAACAGTGAAAGCGTGAAGAAATCGGTTGATATGGGCCAGGTCCGTATCGCTGACTTCGCAAACACTGTTGGCGCCACTGCCGGTGACACTCCGTTCTCGATTTCGCTGGAAAACTGCAGCGGTTCGACGCTGAAGAACGCTTCGATCAAATTCAGCGGCCAACAAGCTGCAACAGATGCCACCGTACTGGGCATGGTCGGTGCTAACCAAGTCAAAGGCCTGGGTATCCAGATCGCCGACGCACGCACCGGTGACAAACTGCCTTTGAACACCGCCAGCACCGACTACGTGCTGCGCCCTCAATCCAACACCTTCGACTTCACAGCGTCCTACGTACGTCTGGTTGCTGACACCCCAGGTGCTGATGGTGCTCCTGATACCCGCGGTATCGGTACCGGTACCGTCAACGCGCTGGCTACCTTCGACGTTACCTACAAGTAACGCGTGTTTTTTAACGCAAGAGCTCGTGGCTTTACACGGGCTCTGGCGTTGAACAGAGGACATTTAAATGCGTTTAAAAGTTGCAGCCTTTTTGGCTTTAGCAGCAGGCTTTTGGCTGCCGCAAGTTCAGGCGGGCGTCAATGTGGGCGCTACCCGGGTCATTTACCAAAGCAAGGAAAAGGAAGCCAACCTTTCACTTTCCAACTCTGGTGAAGACGGCGTGCCGTACCTGGTGCAGTCATGGGTCAGCCCTTACGACAACCGTGACGACAGTGCGGATGAATTTATCATCACCCCGCCCCTGTTCCGTCTGGACGCTAAAGGCCAGAACATCCTGCGCATCATCGCGACCAATGCGCAAAACCTGCCTACCGATAAAGAAAGCTTGTTTTTGCTGAACGTCAAAGCGATCCCGGCCAAGAGCGCCGAGCAAAGCAATCAGAACGTTTTGCAGATTGCACTCAAAACCACCATCAAACTGTTTTACCGCCCTGCAGGCCTGCAAGGTTCTCTTGAAGAGGCGGTGAAAAATCTGCAATGGCGCGCTGAAGGCGGAAAATTGACCGTACAAAACCCATCGGGTTTTAACGTGGTTGTCAGTGATTTTCTGATTAACAACACCGCCAGCAAAGGCATGCCCGAGGTGATCAAGCCCGGCAGTACGGTGACCACGGCGATACCGCTGAAAAACAGCGACACGCTGGCGCTCACCTACATCAACGAATACGGCAGCACCGTCAAGGCAGCACCCATCACCCTTCATTGATCCCTGAATGACTAGTCGAATGGAAGGACCTTCTCATGCTGCGAGAGCGCATGTGCGCCTTCGCGCGCCGAGTAAAAAGCTGGAGCAGTGTTAGCTTGAGTGCTGTCGGTCTTACTGCAACCGCCGTAAATGCCGATTACAGCTTCGACTCCTCATTCCTGGAAATTGGCGGCGGCAACGCATCAGCCGAAGTGGCCGAACAAGTTAAAGCCATGAGCCAAGGCCAACTGCCCGGGATCTACCGCATCGATCTGTCAGTGGATGACCGCCTGATCGAACAGCGAGACATGAACTTCATTCGTGAAACAGCCAGCCAGGTATCAACCCCGAATGGCCTGTTCCCCTGCTTCAGCCTTCAGGCCCTGTCGGAGCTGGGTATTGACCCCGCGCGTTTGAAAGACGCCGACATCAGTAGCGATAACTGCGTTTACTTCAACCGCGAACTGACCGGCGTCACCTACGACTATGACTTCAATAAGCAGCAGTTAAATCTGCAAGTGCCGCAGGCATTCATTGGCGATGTGCCCTTCGAGACCCGTCGTAAAAACTGGAATGACGGCGAGCAGGTAGCGTTTGCCAATTACAGTTTTTCCGGGAGCAACTACAACAACCAGACCGGTAGCCGGCAGTCCCAATTCGGCAGCGTCCACAGTGGGATTAACAGTGGTGCCTGGCGCTTTCGCAATTTCTCGACATGGCAAAAAAGCACCAACGTCGACGGTAGCTGGAAGTCGGTGGACACCTATGTCCAGCGTGATCTGGGCAACATGATGGCCATTGCCACGCTCGGTGAGAGTTCTACCGACAGCGATCTGTTTGACACGATCTCCTACCGCGGTGCGAGCGTGGCGTCTGATCTGGATATGCTGCCCGATGATGCCCGTAATTTTGCGCCGGTTATCCGCGGTGTGGCCAACGGCCGCTCATTGGTCACGTTGCGCCAGCGCGGCTACGTCATCAGCGAACAGTGGGTGCCCTCTGGGCCCTTTGCACTTAAAGGGCTGTACTCGACCTCCAGCAACGGTGATATCGAAGTCACCGTCGAGGGCCCCAATGGCGAACGCCAGGTGTATATCCAGTCGTTCTCGTCGGTGCCGTACATGCTGCGCGAAGGCCAGCAAAGCTACAGCGTGACAGCTGGCCAGTTTCGCCCCGCCGACGGGACGTTACATTCGGAGAAACCGAGCTTTTTCCAAGGCACTTACCGCCGCGGTTTAACTGAGGGCACCACCCTGTTCGGCGGCAGCATCGTGAGTCAGCAGTACAAATCAGCGCTCATAGGCTTCGCTCATGACTTTGCTGGTTTCGGTGCCATCTCGCTGGACGTGACCCACGCCATCAGCGATGACATCGGTACGGATTCCAAAACGCTGTCGGGCCAGTCGTATCGCTTTCGCTATTCCAAGTCCATCGACCTCACAGACACCAGTTTCAGCCTGGTGGGCTACCGCTACTCCACCAGCGGTTACTACAGCTTTAATGAAGCCATCGATGCGCGCGCCAATAACACGCTGACGCCCTATGTCGATGAAACCTTGATCAACAGCGGGGCTTTTTCGCCTTATTTAGGTGGCCATATGAAAAGCAGCTTTACCGCTAACGTTTCGCAACAGCTGGGGACTTATGGCGGGATGTACGCCAACCTGACCAAAACCGATTATTGGAACCGCGCCCAAAGCAATACCTCCATTCAAGTGGGCTACAGCTTCAGTGTCGGCCGGGCTTCGTACAACGTAGGTCTGGCACAAAACAGCGGTACCGGCGATGACGTTCGCAGCCTGTCGGTGAGTGTCAGTATTCCGTTCGGCAATCCCGGCAGTACCAGCCGTGTGGGTCTGAGTACAAACCAGGACTCAGCCGGCAATGCCAGCCGTAACGCTACCTTCAGCGGCTCTCAATTCCAGGATGACTCGCTGTCTTACAACGTGGGGATCAATCAACAGATCTCTGACGACGATCGCGTGCTCGGCAGCTCGATTGCTGCCCGTTACAACGCGGCGAATGCCATTTGGCACGGCTCTTACAACAGGGATCAAAACACTCGTCAGTCGGACTATGGCGTGGAAGGCGCAGTCGTGGCCACTCGCGACACGGTGATGTTTACCCAGCCATTAGGCGAAACCAACATTATTGTCGCCACACCGGGTGCTGCAAACGTCGGCGTACTGACCAAAAGCGGGATCAAAACCAACAGCAGCGGCTACACGGTTATTCCATCCGCCCAGCCTTATCGTAAAAACAAGGTGTCACTGAATACCGACTCGTTATCGGACAACACCGACATCGCGAATCTGGTTCAGGAAGTCACGCCTAATCGCGGTGCGTTTGTGCTGGCTAATTTTGAAACCCATAACGGCCGTCGCCTGTTGATTAGCGTGAGTTCCAGCGATGGCAAGCCAGCCCCTTTTGCCGCCGAATCTCAGCTGTTTGACCTAAATGGCAGCTTGCTGAGCACGGCCATGGTGGCCGACAAAGGCCGGGTATTTATGACAGGTGTGCCAGACAAAGCGCGACTGTTAATCAACGTCAACGGTCAGCCGTGGTGCTCCAAGGCTTTGGATCTGAGTACCTATGACCTTTCAGAAACGGGCATCGGACAACTGCACATCCGTTGCGATGCCAAGCTGGTAACGCCAGCAGCCCCCCAAGGTAGCTCCGATGAATAACCCGATAGTCCAACCTCTTCGCCCACGCTGGGTAAAAGGGTTTTTGTTCCTGCTGACGATGCTCCTCATGTTTGCCAGCCAGCATGCGTTTGCCTTGATTGAAAACAACCTTAGCTGCACGGCAACGGGCACCACGGGCCTTATTGAGTTGGGCGATCTGACACCCGGACAAACGTATACCGCCAACATGACGGCCAATTGCCGAGTCACTCGCTGGTATCCCTATGGTTCGTCGCTGCAGCACACCCAGTTCTATAACGTGGGTAAAGGCAGCAAGATTCAGGTGTTTCATACCAACTCGGGCTTGATGGTTCCTGAACAGTCTATCGGCACCGCCAGCACCGTTTGCATGCCGTCAAGCTGTGTTCAGTTGTTCGTGGGCAACACCTTTTCTTACAACGTACTGCTGTATGGAACAGCCTCAACCACACCGGGCAATTACATGGTCAGCGTATCGCTGACGGACACCTCTATTCGGGGTTATGAGGCCTATGGCGACTACCTCCAGACCGTTATTCTCAGTTACCGGGTTGTCCAACCCGCCTGCGCCCTGGGTTCGGCTAAAACCATGAACCTGTCTTTCGGCACGCTCAACAGCAACGATTTTGCCACTACCCAGCAAGTGGCAAATGTCACGATGAACTGCACCAGAGGCACTCAAGTCACGGCCTCTCTGGTGCCAACCCAAGCGGCAATCAGTGGTAGCACGGGTGTTTCAGCGACCACGCTGGCCGGGCTGTCGATGGCCGCCACCTGGGCCGACACCGGCACAGCAGTCACCTTCAACAGCCCGCGTACGTTAACGCTGTCAACAGGCGCCAACACAATAGGTGTGGGCTTTCGGCCGCGATTGAATACCAGCGTATCGCCGACCGGCAACTTCACCAGTCAATACACCCTCAACATTACCTACCCCTGATCAGGCAAAGGCGTTCGACCATGAAATTATGCGTATCGCTGGCCGCAGCACTTATTGCCGGTATGGCCAGCACCTCAGCCATCGCCGCCACCGACACCGTGACCGTGAATGTCAGCGGCACACTCACACGGCCACCTTGCACATTGACCAGCAGCAAAACACTCACCGTTAACTTCGGCACGATGCGCTATGACCAAATTGCGGCGGCATCGATGATCGACATCCCCGTCACGCTGAACTGTCCGGCCAATTCGGCGCTGAGTATCAGCGTCATGGCCTCCAATGTCTTTCAGGGCTCAACCACTCAGGCTTATGCAGGGAAGGACAACTTGGCTTACTTGATGTACTGGAGCGACGATAACTCAGCCGTCAACGTCAGAGGCGCAAAACGCAATCTGACCAACCAGAGTGGCACTGTCGATTTGAGTATGAAGGCCAAACTGACTGCGCTGGGCGCAGTCTCCGAGGGGACATTCAGTGCTTCCTCAGTCATCAGCATTGAGTACTTGTGACCGCTTTCACTTGCCGATCCTGCTTTGCCCTCTGCCATAGGAACAGAACATGAATAAACAACTGATAGCGCTCTCATTGCTGGGCCTGCTTGCATCCGGTACCACGCTCGCGGCCAGCGACAGCAGCACACTCACCGTCAAAGGCACCCTGATTCGACCGCCCTGCACATTGACCAGCAATAAAGTGCTGACCGCGGACTTTGGCAGCCTTCGCTATGACCAGGTAGACACGGCTGCGCAGATCGATGTTCCGGTGACCCTGACCTGCCCAGCCAACTCGGTGCTCAATATCAGCGTCACAGCATCCTCTGCGCTGTCGGACACGGTGGCCTCTGCCGGCAGAGCAAACCTGGGGTATTCCCTGTTGTGGAAAAGTGACAGCTCGCTGATCAACATTAAGGGAACAAAGCGAAACCTGACCAACCTCAATGGAGCCGTTGACCTGAGTATGAAGGCAAAACTGGTGGCCCAAGGCGCATTGTCCGAAGGCGATTTCTCGGCCTCCGCCGTCATTAATATCGACTACTTGTGATATGAACATGATCGCCCGAATGAGCCTGTGGCTTTCACTGTTGGCTGCACTATTCCTGAGCTTTAGCTCCACAGGCTGCGCAGCAGACGCTCCTTCACTGGATATCAAGGGCACGCTGATAAAGCCGCCCTGCACGGCCAGTTTCCCGGCCTCACAGAGTGTGGAAATCCCCAAGGTGAACCTTAATTCTCTACGGTCTGACATGACCGAATGGACCGATGTGGCCCTTGATTTTCAGTGCATCAAAGGCAGCCAGGTGTTCCTGAAGTTCAGCGCGGGCAACGGCGCCTATGACAGCAGTACCTTGCGCACGACCCTCGACACGCTGGGCTTGAAAACACGCCTTACTGACATGACCAGCGTCGCCAAATTGCTGGACGTAAAATTCGGCGAGGCGTTGAGCTTCCCTGTTGAAGACACGCTGTTCAAACTTAAGCTGTCAGTCAGGCCAGTGAAGACGGCTGATGAACTGCCCGCTATCGGCAGTTACAGTTCAACGTTATTGATGGAAATCATTTACCTGTAAGTCAGGCAAATAAATTGGCCTTGATGCACAGAATCAACAGTGCCTGATCACTGTCGACGTCGAGTTTGCGCATCCCTGAAATTTTCAGGGTACTGATGGTTTTAACACTGCGGTTCAGTGACAGCGCAATATCACTCACGCTTCTGCCTGAAGCGAACAGGCGCAACACTTCAAACTCCTTGACCGTTAGCTGGCTCAACCGTTGGGTGAAGCCATGTGCGTCTGCACTCGGCATCTCATCCAGTGTGTGCTGCTGGTAATGCCCTTCACGGTACAAGGCATCCAGCGCCACCAGTATTTGTTCCAACCCGGCACTTTTTGAAATGACTGCACTGATTCCCAAATCGTACAACCAGGCCAGCACTTGGGGATTGGAGAGCGCCGTCAGAATCAACACCCGTGGCTCAGGAAAATGACGCCGCAGGTATTCCACCAGGCGCGTTCCGTCGCCGTACTGCTCGTCACCCGGCATGTTGTAGTCAGTGATGATGACGTCGGGACGCAGCTGCGCCACCTTACTGATGAGCTCGGAAGAGTTCAGCGCTTCGCCCACGACGTTAAATCGCGGGTCGCGCTCAATGATTTCGCGTACGCCCATCAACACAATCGGATGATCGTCGGCCAACAAAACATTCATTTGCACCATGGCGTACCTGACTCCAGCCCTGAAAACAGTGTGCGTGTTATGCCTCGTCAGCGACCACAGCCCCGGCGTCTTTCAGGACTCGAAAGGGTCAGCCTTGATGCAGTAAGTGAGTAAGGCATGGTCGGTCAGCACTTCCAGCTTGCGCATGGCCGACACTTTTTGCGTACTGACTGTTTTGACACTGCGATCCAATTGGCGGGCAATGTCCCCAATGCTACTGCCCGCCACAAACAGGCGCAGCACCTCAACTTCACGAGGTGAAAGCGTAGAGAAGCGCTCATCTATCACGGTGAGGTTGGTGATAACAGAGCTGGCCTGCTCGGCGGGCGCCAGATAAGGCCGATCATTGGCCAACGCCTTTAGGGCCTTACCGATTTCCTGGTGGATATGACTTTTAGCTATTACCCCCGCCACCCCCAGTTCCAACAGGCGTGAAATGATCAAATGGTTACTCACCATGGTCAGCACCAAAATTTTCACACCGGGAAACTGCGCAGTGATGTGTTCAATCAGTGGCAGGCCGTCGCCATAAGTATCGTCACCCGGCATGTTGAAATCGGTAATCACCAGATCAGGCTGATGCAACTGCATCTGCCCGATCAACTGCGATGAGCACACCGCCTCGCCCACCAGGACGAAGCACTCGTTGCGCTGAATGACTTCTCGAAGCCCCACCAAGACCACCGGATGATCATCGGCAATCACTACCTTTAATTCGCGCATTGCCTGGCTCCAGCAAGAAGGGCAAACGTGACCTTCTGTAAGCTCGCGCGTAGTCGCGCTTAAAGGAGGCCATGCCAATCAGTAATACTCGGGGCTATCCCCATGATGGCTTAGAGCTATCTTCGAGTAAAAGAGTTTCAAAATCTGAGCTGGAAACCGCGCCGCAAATCAAAAAGCCTTGGGCTTGGTCACACTCAATCCCGCGCAGGAACGCCAGCTCCTCCTGTGTTTCAACCCCTTCAGCGACGACCGTCAGCCCCAGTTTGCGGCTTAGTTCAACCAAGCTGCGCAGGGCCGAGGCCAGATTTTCATTCTCGACGCAGCCGTGCACCAGCGAACGATCAATCTTGAGTTCGCTAAAAGGAGTCGACACCAGGTTGAAATAAGAACTGAAGCCTTTGCCGAAGTCATCTTGCGCCAGCCCAAAGCCCATCATGCGCAAGCGACACGCCCCCGCGAAGTAATTACTCAGTTCCTCGGTGGTAGAGCTTTCCATCAGCTCAAACACAATGCTGCGCGGCTCCGCACCATCGGCGGTGACGTAGTCACGCAAACGGTCTGCCAAATCATGGTTATCCAACAAATGCGTGGGCAGATTGATCGACACGGGAATGTCCCACCCTTGCAGGCGCCACTTTCGCTGAGCTTGCAACGTCTGCTCCAGCATCAGCCACAGCAGCCGCTCTTCAAGGCCCATGCTGATCAAGGTGGGCAGAAAGTCTTTGGGCAACAACACACCGACCTCAGGATGGGTCCAGCGAACCAAGGCTTCAGCACTGAGAATGGTGCCGTTGCGCAACGACTTCTTGGGCTGGAACCACGCCTGAATCTGACCGTTTTTCATCGCCTGTTCGATGCTTTGCGGGTCAATCCGTATGGTCAGCGCCGGGTGCTGCATTTCGCCGCTGTTGCGAAATATCGCCATGCGCTCTTTCAAGCGCATAACGGCACTGGCTTCAACCGGCTTGGAGATCAAACCCACGACTGAAATACCGAGGTTTTTTGCCGCCAGCCCCGCACTGATCAACATGCGCCGTGACGAGGCGCTCATCAACGCCAATGCAGGCGGTTTTTTCAAGGCTGAAATTTTCTGAATCAACTGCACACCATCCATGACGGGCATCAGCAAGTCGCTCAGAATCAAGTCATAGTCATGACGCGACAGGCATTCCAACGCTCCGTCGCCATCCCATACGGTGTCAACCTTAAAGCCTCCTACCCCGTTGAAGACATTCAGCAAATATTCATGTTGAAAAGGATGATCCTCAACGACCAGTACACGATAGGGCTTCACTGGACCCTCCTTTAGAAGTGCTGAAGACAGTTGTACAAGGTGTGCAGCGTAAAAGGCTTGATCAGACACTGGTCCATGCCCGCACTCAGGCAGCGCTCTTCTTCGTCGCGCATTGCACTGGCGGTGGCACCAATGATCGGCTGTGTGACGTTCAAGGCTCGCAACTGGGCAGCCAACTCATAACCATTCATTTTCGGCATGTTGACGTCGGTGAGCACCAGATCGAACGGCTCCTCTTGCCAGCGCCTAAGGGCTTCCTGACCATTGCTGACCAGTGCCACCGTGCAGCCCAACTCTTCGAGCTGGTCACGCAAAATCAGTTGATTGATGACATTGTCTTCCGCCACCAGCACCCGCAGCTTGAGCTGGAACTCACGCTTTTCTGTGACCGTATCCAGCGGTGAATCGACACGGGTGCCCTGCGCCTTGCGCAACGCCCGATGCACGTCTTGCAGGCTGTTAAGGTCGGCTTGCCAACACGCCGACTGAGGATCAAGCGGTGTGGACAGGTCACTGGCTGCGACAACGGCAGGCCCCTGCCACTCAGGCTCCAGCCGTTGCCGGGCCGCACCGGGGTGCAACTCCAGCAACACGGCGCCATGGCCTCTATCACCCGCCTTGGGGGCGCCCAGTTGGGCACGCACGCCCCAGCGTCGCAGCCAGTCGCAATAACACTGCGCCAACTCGCGTAAAGGCGACACCACATACACCGCCGAGGGTGCCAACTCACAAAAGCGACTCAGGCGCTGTGGGTCTCGCACCTGCACCAAAGGCAGGTGCAGGGTGAAGCTGCTACCCAGCCCGGGCTCACTGACCAGGCGCATGGTTCCGTTCATCAAGTGCATCAGCCGCTTGCAAATGGACAGGCCCAGCCCCGTGCCCGCGACTACATTTTTCGCGGATTCCACTTGATAGAAAGGCTCGAACAGATGGACCTGATCTTCATCCGCGATCCCCTTACCGGTGTCTGAGACCTGCCAGTGCAACATGACGCACTCATCATCACGGCTGTCCATTTTCAGGCGCAGGACAATTTTGCCGTTGTCGGTAAATTTCACCGCGTTGTTGATCAGGTTGTTGAGAATCTGACGAATACGCGTGACATCGCCCAGCAACCACTCCGGCACGGATGCATCAATCAGCGCAAACAGCTGCAAGCCTTTGGCGTGTGCCGCGGCGCAATAGCCCTGAATCACTTCTTCGATGAGCTCCATTGGGCTGAAGGTATTGAGTTCCAGCTGCAACTGACCCGCTTCAATACGCGACACATCCAGCACATCGCAAATCAATTGCAGCAGGTTGCCGGAGGAACGCTCGATGGCTTTCAAGTAGTTATTCTGCTGCTCGTTCAGTTCAGTCCGCGCCAGCAGTTCAAGCGTACCCAGTACGCCATACAGCGGTGTTCTGATTTCATGGCTCATGGTCGCCAGAAAGAGGGTTTTGGCTTCATTGGCGCGATCAGCCAGTTGCCGGGCGCGCTCCAACGTGACTTCAATTTGTTTGCGCTCGCTGATGTCGCTAAAGGCACAAATCAATACGTCTTCACGTTTGTAGCGGGTGGGGGCGAAAGCAAGGTAGAGAAGGCGGCCATCCTCCATTTCAACTTCATCGCTCTTAGTGGCGTCGAGTTCCTCAAAAGCACGACGAATCCAGCCATGGCATAAGCTGCCGCGCTCTCCACTGCTGCCTAACCATTGCTGCGACAGCGAGTTTTCCAGCACCACCGTGCCGTCGCTACGGCGAATCACGCACAGCGCCACCGGCGCTACGTGCAACACCGCGCGGCTAAAGGCTTCGCTTTCAATCAGCGCCTGTATGCGATGTTCACCCGGGGTAATCAGGCGCCGTTCAATGCGCATGATCAACCAGCGCAGCCCGATGCACACCACCAGCAACAGCGTGATGCAGCCCCCCAGCGGCCAGGCCAAAACAGGCAGCAGGCTGTCAATATCAACGGCGTAGACAATCTGCCAGCCGGAAAACCCCAGCTGTTTTCTGATCGCCAACCGATCAGGTAACCAGCCGCCGCCGATAAACCCGAAGGCTTGTTGCGGATTAAAGGCGTGCAACGAGCTGACCAGCGAGGATTGCACCGCGTTGCTGAAGAGGGTGCGACCTTGATCGTCCAGCAACAAGAAATCACCGGCACTCTCACTGCTCAGCGCCTCAACCAGATCCGGCACTTCAACCTCAATGCCCAGCCAGCCAGAATCCAGCTGGCGCTTATCCAGACGTTTGAACAGATAGAACGGGGAGTCCAGCACCTGATCATCCGTCAGCCACAGCTCATCAACGGGGTTGTGTGAAGGCCTGCCCAGATCCGCCAGGCGCTGTAGCACGACTGCTGGAAGTTGCGGCAATTGCATTGAGGCATCGAAGAGACGGACCACCTTTGGCGCGGCGCTCTGCGGCACGTACAGCAAATTGATTTTGTGGCGGCGAAAATAATCCATCATGCGACCGGTCAACCAGAGGCTCCAGTGGCCCTCATTGCTGCCCAGGCTGATGTTCATCTCCTCTTCAGGGTTCACACTGGTAACGGCTTGCGCCCCGCGGGGATTGGGTACGCTGGCCAGTACCAGACTGGTCAGCAACGTCTGGCGACTGACGAAAAAGTCCTGCGCGTTAAACACCGCTTCGTTCATGTAGCTACGGCGAAGGGACACTTCTTCATTGAGGACCGCGCGCAAATAAACGAACGAACCCGCCAAGACCGCGACAATCAGGCCAATGGCAAATAAGTGGAGGATTTTTCGAGCCGCTTTTGGGGTGGATTTCATTGCACAAGCTTGAGGCCTGGGCGATGAAAATTTAATAAGACAATTCCTGAAACAACATTCGCACCTGGAACAGGAGCAGGCATTGCGCCCGACTCCCGTCTTCGCGATCAGGTCACAGGCGGGCCGTTAAGCCTGCTGTACCGCGCTGAAATCCAGACGACCTTCTTTGAGTGGCGGGCACCAGTAGTAACCACCATTGAGCGGACGGCTGTAGCGATACAAGCCATCAATAATGCCGTCTTCCATGCCGCTCATGCGGCGCAGTTGCACTTCAAACGCATTCAGGGTGCGGCCGAAGGCAACGAACATCAGCCCCGACTTACCGTTTTCAGTCCACGGCATGGAGCGGCGCACGATAAAAGCCTCAGGCGAGAAACTTTCTTGGGCTGTGCGCTTCACGTGTGCCGATTCAGGCGCATCGTCCAGTTCTTCGTTGTCACTCATGCGACGGCCCATGATGTTGTCCTGCTCCACGGACGGCAATGCGGCAAAACCATTCAAGTCATGCTGCCACTGCTGAATCGCAACAAAGCTGCCACCGTCCAGTCCCGCCCCGGCGTTAGTCACGATGGCGGCGTCGATAGCCGCCTGTTCGACCGGGTTCTCAGTGCCGTCTTCATAGCCGGTCAGGTCACGATCGCTGCCGTAGCGGAAGCCTTCAGTTACTTGCAACACATTGAAAGCCGGCGCCAGCGCCTTCTCTATGGCCTGACTGCGCAACAACAGCTCGCCGCGATCATCGCCCAGCAACCACAACCACATGGCGTGCTGAGTCGAGGGGTTCTCCACCATTGCGTTGAGCGCCGGGAATACCCGCAAGCCTTGAACCTTGGCCCCCAATGCCATTACCAGCGGCGCGCCCAGACCTGCCACAACGCGTTTGCCATCCACCCACTGCGACAAGGTGTCGAGTGCAGCGGGCAACGCCTCTACTGACTTGAGGGAGAAAAACATGTAACGCGCTTGCGAAGGGATCGGTTGGGCAAGAATGCTCGACTGGTAGGGACTCATAGAAACTCCTTTGGAAAGCGCAGAGTTTACTCCTACCCGTACTTTTTCAGTCACTGCCTGAGGATTTTTCTTAAGCCCGGTTGGGCATTTAGGGTCCGTACGAAATGACAGAAGAAAAAAAAGCGCGAGCCCCCATCGGCTAAACGGATGGATTGTTAAGCCGAATCAGACCCTTTTGCCTTAAAAAAACATTCATTTGAATAGAACCTTAATAACCACACTAAGATCAATGAAATAGTCATTGATTTTCCAGCAGCACTTTGCCAAATTTTTAGCGTCACTACTGAATAGCAGGAACACAACAAGGGCTCACAGGAGACAGGTCTGCATCATGAACACGGCAAAACTCTACGTTATTGACTACACGCTGCATGGCCAACCCAAGTCTTTCATCATTCGCTTGCCCCGCCTTGACACCGCCAGTGCGTGGCACTGGGCCGGGTGCGACGCTGGCTTAATACGAATCGGGCGCACGGATCGAGAACCGGCGAAACTGACCAGCCCGGCCGAGCTGGAAAAAAAGGCGATTGCCAACGTCACCTGGCGCCCAGCCGGAGCTTGAATGCCCGGGAGGGGAATCGCGCAGTCAATGACTGCGCGAGCCTGCATTCATATCACTGAGCTTTATCACCGCATTTGCAACTGCTGGACGTCGCGCAGCCCTGCCCCTTTGGGTGATGGTCGGCACAGGCCTGGCAGCAATAATGTTTGCCTTCGTGCTCCACGCCGTTCGTGCCCACGCTGCAGTTACAGTTCGGACAATCACACGTTTGCTCTTTCATGATGAACTCCTTGTTGTCAGGTCGTCACGTAGCGACAAGCGCGTCGCTTACAGGCAATGACTGTAGCTGCCTGGGGGAGGTTCAAAGGTCTGCCCATCGGAAATACCTGCGAATTGATTTAACGTGCTCGCCAGCCCGTGCGTTCGCTGACACGGGTCTACCCATAATCATAAAAAGAGGTTTCGTGATGGCCGCTGAAATTGCAGACAGCCGTTCTGCCCGATTTGCCCTGCGCTGCTCAAACTGGGCCGAGCGCTGGTTTCCCGATTCTTGGGTCTTCGCTGCCGTCGCCGTGATCACGGTGGCGCTGGCGACGCTGGCAATGGGCGCCAAACCGACCGATGCCGCCATGGCGTTCGGCGACGGTTTCTGGAGCCTGATCCCCTTCACCATGCAAATGGCCTTTGTGGTCATCGGCGGCTATGTCGTCGCCAGTTCGCCACCCGCTGTCAAACTGATCGACAGGCTGGCGCGCGTGCCGAAAAACGGACGGCAGGCGGTGTGTTGGGTGGCACTGATTTCAATGGTGGCCTCATTACTCAACTGGGGGCTTTCTCTGGTGTTTGGCGGTTTGCTGGTGCGGGCGCTGGCCCGGCGTACGAACTTGCGCATGGATTATCGCGCCGCCGGAGCCGCCGCTTATTTGGGACTGGGGGCGGTTTGGGCGTTGGGCTTATCGTCTTCCGCGGCGCAATTGCAAGCTAACCCGGCCAGCCTGCCGCCGTCGATTCTGGCGATTACCGGCGTGATCCCCTTCACTGAAACCATCTTTCTCTGGCAGTCCGGTGTATTACTGGCGGCCTTGGTTGTAGTTTCGCTGATCGTCGCCTATGCAACGGCGCCCGGCCCGGATTCGGCCCGTGATGCAGCGGCTTGCGGTATTGACCCCAGTTTCAGCCTGCCGAAATTGCCACCCCGCACGCGCCCCGGGGAGTGGCTGGAATACAGCCCCTTGTTGACCATTTTGCTGGTGTTACTGGCCGCCGGTTGGTTGTTTCATGAGTTTTCGACCAAGCCGGCCATTAGTGCCATTTCGGGTCTCAATACCTACAATTTTTTATTTTTGATGCTGGGCGCGCTGCTTCACTGGCGACCTCGCAGTTTTCTGAATGCCGTGGCCAGCGCCGTACCGACCACCACCGGGGTGATGATCCAGTTCCCGCTCTACGGTTCGATTGCAGCCTTGATGACCGTGGTCAAAGGCGCGGATGGGCAAACCCTGGCGCATCACATTTCGACATTTTTTGTACAGATTGCATCCCACGATACCTACGCGTTGTTGATGGGCGTGTATTCAGCGATCCTGGGGTTTTTTATCCCGTCGGGTGGCGGCAAATGGATTATTGAAGCGCCGTACGTCATGCAAGTGGCCAATGATCTGGAATACCACCTGGGCTGGGCGGTCCAGATTTACAACGCCGCCGAGGCGTTGCCAAACCTGATCAACCCGTTTTATATGCTGCCGCTGCTGGGCGTGCTGGGACTGAAGGCGCGAGACTTGATCGGATTTTCGTTTGTGCAATTGCTGGTGCACACGCCGCTGGTGCTGTTTTTGCTGTGGGCGTTGGGCACGACACTGGCTTATGTGCCGCCGGTGATGCCGTAAAAAGCCCCTCACCCTAGCCCTCTCCCAGAGGGAGAGGGGACTAAAAGCCAATGCAGATCTGCGCTACACCGTCATTAACACCCTCTCCCTCCGGGAGAGGGTGAGCTGCTAAACAGCCCCCACCGGACGCAAACGATACTGCGGTGGCAGCTGATCCAAACCGCTGATGGTCGTGTTCAGGCTTTTCCAGCGACCGTCCTTGATCCCGTAAATACAGCCATGTACCGACAGGCTCTGCCCACGATGCCAGGCGTTTTGCACAATGTTGGTATGACCGACATTAGCCACTTGCTGAATCACATTGAGTTCACACAAGCGATCGACACGCTCTTCTTCTGTCGGCAACAGCGCCAGCACTTCGCGGTTTTCGTAATACAGGTCGCGGATCGAGCGCAGCCAGCCGTCAATCAGGCCCATTTGCTGGTCTTTCATCGACGCCCGTACCCCGCCGCAGCCGTAGTGGCCGGTGACCAGAATATGTTTGACCTTCAATACATCCACCGCGTACTGGATCACTGACAGGCAGTTGAGGTCGGTGTGCAGCACCACGTTGGCGACATTGCGGTGCACGAACAGGTCGCCGGGCAGCATGCCCACGATCTCGTTGGCGGGTACACGGGCATCCGAGCAACCAATCCAGAGGTAGTCCGGCGTTTGCTGGCGCGCCAGTTTTGCGAAGAAATCGGGATCTTTCTGCTTGATCGCATCGGCCCAGCGCTCGTTGTTATCAATCAGATCTTGTAATTCATTCATCAGGTCAGGCCTCAAGAGTTGATGCGCAGTTAGGACAGCTTACCGGCAACAGAGGTCACGCAGTCACAGGGTAAATCGAGTCATGCACCGGGTGGAATTTTGTAGCGTAGCTATAGTCCACCCTAATGAGATTTCACTTCAGGAGCATTTGACATGACAGTTTCACGTCGCCCGTTCGGAGCACCGCAACCTGCACCCATTGATGATATCGAAGATGAAATGGGCCCGGTCGAGCCACTCGACTTTGATGATGACGAGACCCACGAGCCCATCAGCGACTTGTTTACCGATGAAGAGCGCAACCGTCATATGGCGGGCCAGCCCGCGCGCAGAGCCGGCCTGAGCGGTGCTGCCATGCCGGGTGAAGACGTCAACGACGATGACCTGGAGCCGGAGATGCTAATCCCCGAAGACGGCGCCCGTGATGCCAAAGAAGCCGCTGAAGGCGACGACGAAGCCGCTGACTGGGAGCTGAGCGTGGTGGATGAAAATGAAATAGGCGCCGGTAAAGGGCTGGATGAAGCGGAATTGGCGGAAGTTGATCCGGTGGGGCGCAAGCGCTAGAAACAAAAGCCCCTCACCCTAACCCTCTCCCGGAGGGAGAGGGGACTAAAAGCAAAAGCAAAAGCATATTTTCTATACGCCATCGATCAAGCGCCCTCTCCCTCTGGGAGAGGGCTGGGGTGAGGGCAGCGGCCAACATCAATCCACCAGCGTACACGCCATCACAACAGCATCCTCACGCCCACCCACCGCCGGGTAGTAATCGCGACGACGGCCAATTTCATTGAAACCATAACGCTCGTACAACTTGAACGCGGCGGTATTGCTGTCGCGCAGTTCAAGGAAGCACTCTCGGGCATTGTTGTCATAAGCAATCGACATCAAGTGCTCAAGCAACTTCAACCCCAGACCACGGCCCTGGCTTTCCGGCTTGACCGTGATGTTCAGCAAGTGAGCTTCATCCAGAATGATTTGCACCACACCATGACCCACTTGCTGTTCACCTTCAAACATCAACCAAATCTGATACTTGCCCAAACCGTCGAGAAAAATCCCGCGCGTCCACGGATGACTGAAAGCCGCGTATTCAATTTTCAAAACGGCATCGAGATCCGCTTCAGTCATCGGACGAAAAGTTACAGCATCACTCATTGCTAGGTTTCCAGCGCGCCATCAGCCGGCGCATGGCTTGCCACACATCGGCTTTGCGGTGTGGCTCTTCCATTAACAATTCCAGACCCGGCAGCGCCCATGCGCAGCCCAGCCCTTCGATTTCAAGCTCGCGATTGAAGGCCTCAGCATTCTCTTGGCCAGCAAAGCGCACAGCGGGCAAGCCGATCAACCAGACACAGGCGCATTCAGTCTCTTCGAGACGCGCCATTAAAAAGCCCTGCACAAACTCGCGTGCCGCGTCCGGCCCCTGATCAACATTGCCACGACGCAACAATGGCCAGCGTATCGGCTCGCCAATGATCTGCGGGCTGTCGGGCAAGCCCGCAGCGCGCAACATGTCTTTCAATAACAAATAGGCCGGATCACGGCTCTGGAAGCCGCTGCCTGTGGGTAACTCCACTAGGATCAAACAACGTCCGGCACGCAGGAGTTGCAAGGCAAAACGGGGCGGTGGCACTTGAACCACCTTGGCCACCTCTGGCACCGCCTGAGCTTCAGCCACCGGCTTGCTCGCCACTCGCGGCGTCACCGAAGGCCGTGGGACTTCGATTTTAGGGCGCTCGGCCGGTTTAGCCTGCGCAATCACCGGCCTGACCACAGGCGCAGCAACCACTGGCGCGGCAGGCAGTTCAGGGAGCTCCAGCAGTTCAGGCCGCGACGGCGCGGCGAACGGCAATTCAGTGCGCGGTAACCAACTGACCACTTGCATGGCAGTCAAGTAGGCGCGGCGGCGGGACTCATTCAACAAGGGTCGGCCATCTGTGGATAACTAAAGAGCCGCGATTCTACCGCCCTTCTGCCCTTCTCGCCCGCAGTTGATGGTCAAACGGTTAATTGACTGCTCAGGCCTCTGATCGCCAAGGGATGACTCAACCCTGCGTTGCAGTACAATCGCTGCCTTTCATTGCCAATCGACCGGCCTTCCCATGATCGAACCCAAGCGCGTTTTACGTGCCCTCGCCGAACACTGGGCCCTGCTAGAGCCTTTGTGCGAACACTTCGACCAAGGCACGCTGAGCCTCAGCGAGCTGCGCCTGCAACTGGCCGCCCATCAGCTGGACAGCACACCGCAGGACATCACCCATGTGCTCGACACCTGGATCCGCCTGGACATTCTGGTGCCGGTCGCGAAAAGCCCGAACCGCTTCGAGCTGAATGCGCAAATTCATGATTTTCTGGCCTACCTGCGCCGCGAACACCGTCTGGGCCTGTGTCTGGAGATTGAAGCCTACCTGCGTCATCTGGAGCGCTTGGCCGGTTATATCCAGGACGCGTTCGATATCCGTGACGGCAACGACCTGGCGCGCCAGCTGCGTTTGTTGGATATGCGCGTACGCGATGTTTTGAAGAAACTCGCAAACGATGAACAGGCGCTGGTCGCCGTGGCTGAACGGGCCAAGACCAGCGACCGGCAGATCCCTTTGCGCCAGCGCTATGCCGAAGTGCTAGCCACCTGGGATGAATACGTCGAACCGATGATCCAGTTGGTCAACGCCGACGGCGCCTTCGAACAAGGGGTGCGCAAGGTCGAAAACGTGCTGTTGCGCATGCTCAGCGAGCAGCAACGTCTGGGCCATCTGGTGGACGACGACATGCTGCTGCGCACCCACGCACGCATCCTCGAAATGCAAACCAGCGCCCAATTGACCTTGCGTCATGCCCGCGAACTGTTGCTGCCGTTGCGCGAAGAAGCCCGCCGACACAACGCCGTTACTCGCGGCGCAGCACTGGCACTGGCGGCGATCCGACGCAAAGGACTGGATGCCGTGCCCCAAGCCGCCATGCCCATGTTTACCCGCCCGCAAAGCACTTTTTTGGGCAGCGCCAGCCAGGTCGAAGCCTATGTGTACGCGCTGGCACGCTTCGAGCCCAAGCCAGCACGCTTCCCCAAGGCCCACAAAACCCAGAAAGGCGAAGCGCCCAAGGCCCCGCGCACGGTCAAGGAAATGCTCGACCGTTGCAGCGATGCCCTGCCCATGCCGGACTTGATGGGCTGGTTGCTGACTCAGGAACCCGACGGCGACACCGACGAATTGCTCTATTGGTTCTCGCGCCTGTCGCGAGAAAAACGCTTCGTGCGCGAACGCCTTGAGCGCCGCGACTATGACACCCACGAACATCGGGTCAGCCTGCGCTCCTTCGCCCTGCTTTCACGCCGCGAAGACGCGTCCGATCCTACTGCGAGCCCTGTCCATGCATCTTGATCTGTCTGAACTGTCCCACCTGGCGCCGATTTTTCGTGAATTGTTCAAGGGTTACCACGTCAGTCGTCGCGACCCGGAGCTGTACGCACAACTGTCGAATTTTCAGGATCAATACCGTGCCTTGTTCAAGGCGCTGGGTTTTGAATTGGTCTGTGATACCCGCGGCTTCTATTACTTCGTGCCTGACACCGCCACCGCACAGGTCAACAAGACCGCGCAACGTCTGGCGCTGTTCACCTTCATCATCGTTGAGCATCTGGCCGATCAGGGCCGCGACCCGATTGCCGTGCTCGATGGCGGCAGCCTGGGCCGTGACGAACTGCCCGCGCTGCTGGAAAAATACCGAGACCTGTTCGTGCAGGCTGAAGTCACCACTCAGGACGAGCTGGAAGAAAAAATCATGCGCCGCATGACCCAACTCGGCTTCGCCAGCGAAGAAAACGGCATCTACCGCTTTCTGCCGCCGATGCACCGCTTCCTCGATGTCTGCCTGTCGGTGCAGCAAGACCGTGATCTGGCCGCCAGCCTGCACAGCATTTTGCCGCTACCGACGCCGGTGTTGATCGACGATGACGCCGCAGATGAAGACGAAGAAGCCGCATTGGCCCGCGCCATCGCAGCCGAGCAAGAGGAGATGGACGCATGAGCCAGGAACGCTACGGTATTCGCCGCTTTGCCTTATTGAACACCGCCGGTTACAGCCTGGGTTTATTCCCGCTGGAACACCCGTTGTCGGTATACGGCGCCAATAACCTGGGTAAATCAGCCTCCATTAACGCCTTGCAGTTCCCGATTCTGGCGCGCATGTCAGACATGAGCTTCGGCAAATACACCCTGGAACAGTCACGGCGCTTTTACTTCGCCTCCGACACCAGTTACATCCTCGTCGAAGTATCCCTGCCCCACGGTCCCCATGTGATCGGCGTGGTCGGGCGTGGCCCTGGCGGCGGCTTTGGGCACCAGTTTTTCGCCTACGCGGGCAAACTTGATTTAGCCCATTACCAGAAAGATGACACGTGCCTGCGTCAGAAAGAGCTGTTCACCAACCTTGAGCGCAACGGCATTAAAGCTTACGAGCTCAAACCCGACGAGCTGCGGCGCTTGCTGGTCGGCGGGCACACCTCAATCCCGCTCGACCTGACCCTGATTCCTCTGCGCTCCACCAGCGAGCAAAGCTTGAAGACGTTCCGCGCGTTGTTTATCAACCTGCTGCACATGCGCGAAATCACCGCGGCTAAGCTCAAGCAATTGTTTCTGGATGCGTTTGAACACAGCTTGCGCTCTGGCAGCGTGGACTATATCGCCGCGTGTGAGGAAGCCTTCCGCGATGTGCGACGCATGGAGCAAGACTACAACGCGCTGGTGGGGGCTGGCCCGTTAGTTGAAGCCTTGGCCGCTGGCGTGCGCCAGCGTGATGTGCTGCGCGGCAAGCTGCATCGCCTGTCTCCCTTGTTGGATTCGTTGCTGGGCACTTGGCAGGATTACGCCGGCGCGCGAAAGGAAGAACTGCTGATTCAGTCCGAGCATTACCGCAATGAGCAAGATGCCCTGCAAAACGATCAGCGCAGCAGCACTCAAGAGCTGATGCGCCTTGAGCGGGAAATCGCGGGCATTCAACGCTGGCTGGGCGAGTTGTCGGTGCTTAAGCACCGTTTCGCGCTGGTCGACGATGTAAAAGTCCTGGAGCAGCAATTGCTCGCGGCCAAAGATGCCCACGACGAACTGGCTGGCGCCTTGGCACAGTCGCGTCAATTCAGCGCCGAAGACCTCGACGAGCGGGTGCGTGATCTGGAAAAACGCCTGAAGTCGGTGAAGCAACAACTTGATCACGCCGACAACAACAGCTACGCCCGCCTGCGCGAAGAGTTTTCGCAGCAGGATGTCGAGCGCCTGATGCGCCTGTTCAACAGCGCCCTGTTCAGCTTGCCGTTGGGTGAGCACGGAATTGCCCTGGACGACAGCGACGCATGGGTAAAGTCGCTGGAAATCATCCTCGACGGCTTCAAGGGCGAGCGCTTTGAGGCGCCGGGATTGTCTATCGATCTCAGCCACATCGAACCACCTGCCCTGCAAGCCCTCGCTGACCGCGCCGCGTTGCGCGAACAGAAAGAGCGTCTGGACAAAGAACTCAAGCAACTGAAAACCCAGCAGGCGGTGACGTCTGATCGTGTGGCCAGTAAAAGCGAAGCCGAGTCGTTGTATCAGCAGGTGCTAGACGCACAAAAAGCACTGGAAGACTTCCGCCGCAGCCAGACGTTAAGCGCTGAAGAAGGCGAAAAACTTGAGCAACTGGCTCAGGCCGAAGCGACGCAAGATGAACTGAAACGTTCCAGCGATGCCTTCACTGAGCGCGTTCAACAATTGTCGGCCAAATTGCAATTGGTCGGCCGTCAGATTGGCGACATGGAAGCCAAACAACGCACGCTGGATGACAGCTTGCGCCGTCGCCAACTGCTGCCCGCCGATCTGCCGTTCGGCACGCCGTTCATGGACCCAGTCGACGACTCCATGGACAACCTGCTGGCGCTGCTCAATGATTATCAGGACAGCTGGCAAGGCTTGCTGCGCAGCGACGGCCAGATTGAGGCCTTGTATGCGCAGGTGCGCTTGAAGGGCGTGGCCAAGTTCGACAGCGAAGACGACATGGAGCGCCGTCTGCAACTGCTGATCAACGCGTATGCCCACCGTACCGAAGAAGCACTGACGCTGGGCAAGGCCCGTCGCGCGGCCGTCACGGATATCGCCCGTACCCTGCGCAATATTCGCAGTGACTACGACAGCCTTGAGCACCAACTGGCGTTGTTCAACCGCGAAATCAACAAGCGGCAAGTGTCCAACCTGCAAAGTTTCCGCATCGTACTGGCGCCCAACAAAGAGGCGCTCAAGCACATCGATCAAATTATCCACAGTGCCGGCCAGTACGAAGAAGGCGAAACACTGTCAGTGTTTGACCTCAGCCAAAGCGCTGAACAGGACAACAAAAACGAAGAAGCCAAGGAGTATCTCGCACGACTGGTGGCCGCCAATCACAACCAGTTGGGCCTTAAGGACTTGTTTGAGCTGGCTTTCGAGATCACCAAGGTCAACGGCCAGCCCGTGATCCATACCGATATCGATGGCGCAGCGTCCAACGGCACCACCATGACCATCAAGGCGCTGACCAACATGTATTTGTTGCTGCACTTGATGGATCGCGAACAGGCGGGTCGTATCCGCTTACCCTACTACCTGGACGAAGCCGCCGACATTGACGAGAAAAACCAGACTGCTTTGCTCGAAACCAGTTTGCAGTTGGGCTTTGTGCCGATTCTGGCCAGCGTAAAACCACAGGTCTGCGCCCATGTTGCAATCGACCTTGAAGGTGGCAGTGGCCCCAACGGGATTTATATCGATGAAGATGACTGGAAGTACATTCGTCGTCATGACGAGCCGAAAGCCGTAACCCCTGAGACGCAGGAGCAGCCCCAGCTCGATCAAGCGTGACCCATGCATGCCATGAAAAAGCCGCGATTCTTGATCGCGGCTTTTTCATACGCTGAAACATTACAGGCTGCGCCCTATACCGCGTGCGGCTCGCTTTACTCCCCCATCAAGCTTCACGCTTGTGGCAATCCTGATGGGCGCATTCAAGAACTTTCAAAATATCAGAAAATTCTTACTTCAAAATGTCTAGGAACGCGGCATTCTTGCTACAAAGCGGGTGCTGAAATCCGTCCATTTTAAGAGCCATGGCACTTACCCTCCCGCTCAAGAGAGCGATATAGCTGCATACACCCCCTGCCCCCATGTCATATGCATTACGCAAGGGCGCTTATTCATGGACTTAAAAAAACTGCATCACTAGAAGGCAGTAAACCAAAGAAGTTAATGTGTTGACTTATTGCAAAACTAAGCACTTTATAGACAGATGAATTGACACAAGATGAAATAAAACAACACTCATACGCACTTATGGAACATTCGGCCGCCTGCAAAACACACGCAAAACGTTGTAGGAATAATCATGAGAAAAGCCCTTATTGTTGATGACCATCCTTTTATTCGTAGGATCGTCAGAACGGTACTGGAACAGTCAAACTTCCAAGTTGCCGCTGAAACCGACAATGGCGCTACCGCTCTGGACTTGGCGCGCTTCCATTTACCCCACCTGATTATTTTGGATCTCTCCATGCCAAAACTGGATGGTCTTGAGGTTCTCAAGCGGCTGCATATTCTCGGATTACCCATCAAAGTTCTGGTATTGACCTCCAAAGGCGCCCCCTACTTTGCAGATCGCTGCATGAGGGCTGGGGCCATTGGATTTATTGAAAAGACTGAAGACGTAGACGCCTTGAGCAAAGCCATCAGTCAGGTCATGAGTGGCCAGACGTATTTGAGCAACGTTGATGTAAACCTGCCACACCAAGAGAGCGAGAACTTGAATGACGTTGAGCTGCTTAAAACGCTGTCAGATCGCGAGTTACATACACTCCAGTATTTAGTGTCAGGCATGTCCAACAAGCAAATATCCCAAATCATGTTATTGAGCGAAAAGACCATCAGCACGTATAAGATTCGTGTCATGGCCAAGCTTAATATCAAGTCAGTGGTCTACTTGGCCGAGTTTGCCAAACGAAATAATTTAATCGCATGAGGCCGGTGTCACTGTCGGTCGTGGTGACAACTTTATTATTCTGCTCTGCGACGTGGGTATCAGCAAAACCGGTCAGTTTAAATCTGCTGGGGCGCTCGCAAGCAGGTTTGTACAACCTGATCCCAAGCCATATCGAAACACAATGGCTCAAAAACAAGGGGGCGTTGGTGCTGGGCACATCGGCCCCGGATTACGCCCCCTTTGATATTTCTACGGGCAGCGATTACTACGAAGGCATCAGCGCCGACTATGCGGGGTTGCTCAGCCAATTGCTGAAGATCGACATTCATGTGAACCGTTACCCCACACGCACAGAAGCAATAGAGGCACTCAAGAAGGGCGAGATCGATTTACTCGCTACCTCCAATGCCTATGAACAAGATGCGCCGCAATTAGCGTTCAGTAGCAGTTATGTGATTGATACCCCCCTGCTGGTCAGACGTATAGACAAACCCGATATCAGCGGCCCCGAGGGGGGACGCCTGGCCATGCTGTATCACTATCAACCCGTCGACCGGGTAAAAAAACTCTATCCCAACGCGCAGTTGCAATTGTATGAATCGACGTTAGGGGCGCTCAGCGCTGTGACATTTGGTCAGGCTGACGCGTACTTGGGGGACATGATCAGTACTCATCATCTGATCAATAAAAACTACCTCAATACCGTGTATTTCAAAGAGTTGGTCAATCTGGATACACAGGGTTTTCATTTTGCAGTGCTTAAGAGCAATAACCCGTTATTGGAGTTGATCAATTCGTCACTGGCGCTGATTCCAGAGAGTGAAGCCAATGCCATTCTCAGCCGCTGGGGCGTGAACGTCATCCCGGATACACAGGTGCAAACGCTGGAATTCACTGAAGCCGAGCAACGCTGGATCGAGAACAACCCTAAGTTGAAAGTTGCCGTTACCGATGACTTTCTGCCTTTTGCTTTTTTCGATGAGCAAGGGAGTTTCAATGGGTTAACGGCAGACCTGCTCGAACGCATCAGTATCAATACAGGTTTGAAATTTGAAGTCATTCCCGTGCCGTCAGTGAGCACGTTGGTCACCTCGGTGACCGAAGGTAAAGCTGATTTGATTGCGGCCATAACCCCCAGCATTGGCCGCCTCAATCATTTGCGCTTCACCAAACCCTACCTTTCAACCCCCCATGTGCTGGTTACACGACGACAGCGGCATGTGGGAGCCACACTGGATCAACTCAAAGGCAAGCGCGTCTCAGTGATTCCTGATGGCAGCATGGCAACATTCCTCGCAGAGCATCATCCCGAGGTGAAATTTGTATACGCTGAAAATTCTGCGCAATTGCTCGACCTGTTGGCCCAAGGAAAAGTCGAGGCGGCCATCACCACCCTGATCAGTGCTCGTTATCTGATTAAACAAAAATACGCGAACCAATTACAGATCAGCAGCACCGTGGGCACTATCCCCGCCCAATTTTCCATGGCTGTGGATAAAAACCTGAACAGCTTGTACTCCATTCTGAGCAAATCACTGGCTCGAATCTCTCCCGATGAAATGGACTCGATTACTCATCGTTGGCGCAGTGCTTTGGTGCTCGACAACTTCGCCTCTAAAACCCACTACGCCTCGATAATAAAGATTACCGCGACGGCAGCAGGGGTCATTCTGATCGCCATTGTGTGGATTGTGTATCTGCGCCGGCTAATCCGGACTCGTAGCCGTGCAGAGCGCGCGCTCAACGACCAACTGGCATTTATGCGTGCACTGATTGATGGCACCCCACACCCTATTTACGTGCGAGATAAAGACGGGCGCCTGTTAATTTGCAATGAGGGGTATTTGAATACCATGGGGTTGCGCCATGAAGAGTTGATCGGCAGGACATTACTTGAGCTGCCTTTCAATCCGGGCCAACAGCATGTGGAGTTTCACGCCGATTATCAGAAAGTGATGAGAGAGGGGAAACCCTTGATGCGTGACCAGATACTCAAGCTAAAAGACGGCGCAGCACTGACCATCTATCACTGGGTACTGCCCTACCACGCCAGTGACGACAGGGTGGTCGGCATTATTGGCGGCTGGATTGATATCAGCGAGCGCCAGCAATTAGTGGTGCAACTTCAGGATGCAAAGGAACAAGCCGATCAGGCCAATCGGGCAAAAAGCGATTTTTTGACCACGATGAGCCATGAAATCCGCACGCCCATGAACGCGGTTATCGGGATGCTGGAACTGGCCATGAAAAAGGCCGAGCAAGGGGTCGCCGACAGCGCGTCTATCGGCGTTGCGTCTCAAGCGGCCCACGGCCTGCTTGAACTGATAGGCGACATCCTGGATGTTGCTCAGATTGAGTCAGGGAATATGTCACTCAATCAACAGCGCACTCATTTGATGACGCTGGTGCAATCGACTGCCCGGGTATTCGAAGCCATGGCTCAACAAAAAGGGTTGCTCATGAGCTTTGAGCTGGACCCTAAAATAAATACAGATGTGCTGATTGACCCTTTGCGCTTCAGGCAAATCTTGTCCAACTTGTTGAGTAACGCCATCAAGTTTACTGACCGCGGGCAAGTTCGCCTGAGTGTTCGAACACAAGAGGGTGAGGATCGAGAGAGACTAAAGGTCTGTGTACAGGTTGAGGACTCAGGGGTAGGAATTGGCGCGGATGACCAGTTACGGCTTTTCCGCCCTTTCGCTCAGGTCAACCATCGGCATCAGCCCCCAGGAGGTTCTGGACTGGGATTGATGATCTCTCGTCAGCTCTGCGAAATGATGGGAGGCGAACTGACGCTGACGAGTACCTTGGGCAAAGGTACGCAAATAAAGCTCAGCCTGGAGATTGTCACCGTACTGTCAAAAACACCCGACCTGGAGGCCGCTGACGAACCTGTTCGCCACCTGCGCCCCTTGAGGATATTGGTGGTCGACGATTACCCACCCAACCGCAGATTGTTGGCACAACAGCTTCACTACCTGGGCCACTGCGCCGTTGAAGCAAAGGAAGGGGCCCAAGGTCTCAAAGCCTGGAGAACGCAGCCCTTTGATCTGATCATGACCGACTGCGCAATGCCCGTCATGGATGGCTACGAATTGACGCAATGCATTCGTGCCGAAGAGGCGGCTCACAACTTGCCCCCCATCTTGATCGTCGGCTTCACGGCCAATGCCCAAACCGGTGAAACAGAACGATGCCTGGCCGCCGGGATGAATGATTGTTTGTTTAAACCCATCAGCCTCCAAAATCTTGAAGCCCGGTTAGCCTGCGCTGACCTCATTCCGATTGATGTCAGTGACGATAAACCCGCCTGCACGGCAAATAAGCTGATCGACCTCGAAGCGCTTGAGCGCCTTGCCAATGGTGATGCGCATGCCCTTAAGCACTTGCTGGAGCCTTTGATCAGCAGCCTGGAGGAAGATATGTCGGCTCTGCTCAAGGCCTTTACCAAACATGATTTGCCGGGCATGAGCGATGTTGCCCACAAGGTTAAAAGTGGCGCACGGATGGTCAAGGCCAATCAATTGGTCATGTGCTGCGAGCAACTGGAGCAATCGTGTTTGGCTCCAGAATGGAGCCAGCTGGCGCAACGCGTAGATGAGCAGTACGAAGCAATGGCGCAGGTGCTGGAGCTGATAGAAGTGTATCGAGTATGAAGGCCGTTACAGACAAGCTGAAGGGCACACCAACAGCACACATGGCGTGGAGTCGCTGACGAGAAACGAAGGCTTCGAACGACCCGCTCTACTCGTCAACGGCTACGCATTCACTTGATCAGGGCACACCCATCACCAATGTGGCACTGCCCGAGAACGCCCCGGTGGCGGGAGTACTACCGGGCTTGCGAGTCAGTGCAAACGTCACCGTATCGCTGCCAGAACTGTTGTAGATATTGGTTCGAAATGATCCACCCGGCGCTACCTGAGCACCCGCTCGCACTAACCCCGTCCCCAGATTGGGATTGCTCATTCCCAGGACACTCGTGTTGAACGAAGCAGGCAGCCCTTTGAATGTAATGGTGATAGGCAGGGTGATGCCCGCGTCCGGGCATCGGTACTCAAGCCGTTTGTCCGCACGTATTGTGGTACTGCTGACACTTTCTCCGATTAGAGTGCGGTCTACATTATTAAAATTAACTTCGATGGGCTGATTGTTATTAATGGTGCAGGTGGAGGGTTCAATAATGAGGCTATTGGCCGCAATGAGATAAATATAGATGTTTCGATCACTGCCATAGTTACTGGTTTGTCTCACGGTGATGACAGCAAACTCATCGCCGGCGCGAATATTGATGGGGCTGCCGGGCGCACCTTGAGTGAGGATATACAAATAAGTTTCCAAATCGACGCCGACTCCGTTATTGGGCATCGTTGCTATATGAATTCCGCCCGGCACTGGACTCAGGTAATCCCTGTTGTGAATACGCAGTCCCATTTGGTACCTGCTGAGTTCAGGAGCGTACACGCCACCTGCGATTGTGTGCCAAGAGTCTTTTCTGGAAGAGGGCCCGCCATCAGGTGTGTATCGGCACTCTAAACGAAATCCGTCCAGATCGATTCGACCCGTACTCGGGTTAGCTATGACCGGGACTTCGACGGGCACCCAGTTTCCGCTTACCCAAGGCCCACCATTTACCCTGCATTCAGATGCAATGACGCTTTGCATTAACAACAGCAGCACTATGCCAGTCAGGTAGTTCATGTTGGTCTCTACAGTGAAAAAGCTATTTAGGCTAACGCTAGGCATCTGCATTCGCAGATATGATTACGGGTAATCCAACGTGAAGGTTGAAGTCGCCGTAAACAGCCCCGCCACAATTAACCGATCCGCAAGGGCTCTGGGTTCTCCTTTTATAAAAGCCTTGAACGCAATGGTATTTGGACCGTCATTTAAGGTTTGCTTGTCGCTGGTGATATTCAAAGGCAGCGGTGTGTTGTCGGGCGTTTCAAGCCCTATCGCGACACCTGATGCGGCGCTACCGCCATCCAGCCTTAACAATCCCGGCAGTTCTGCACTTTCTACGCCACTGAACGTGGTGGTGACTGAGTCCGCGATACGGGTATCGCAGCCCTCAAGATGAATTTCAAAGGGTCGTCCTGTCGTACGGTTGTTGAGATAAAGCTCTTGGGCAGAAACCTCTCTCAAATCAAGCTCAAGTGCCTCATCGCCAGGACGAATCGAGCACGGCTCTGCCACCAGCCGACCTTTGAAACTAAAATTATCTGCCGCGTAGACGCTGCCAGGCATCAGCCAAGGGCTCACTGATAAAAGCACCATCGAGCAGACTGCCCTGCCCTTGCGACTCATTTGTGTGTTCATGGGCTTACTCCTTACTGGTATTGAGCCAGTAGCGTCGCCGTGGCGTTAAACCCGCCGGGATTGAACGACACACCGGGCCGTTTGACCGGCACCGCTTCCAATATGGGTGGCGTTGTGGGGTTAATGACCAACAACGTATTAAGGTCGAAGGGGTTGCCATCTTGCAAAAGCCTGATGCCCAAATCGACAACACTTGATTGCACCGCCGCAGGATCGAATGCCGTGGCCACTCCCCTGACCGTCAGCACCATCTCCCAAGGCAACGTGCCCGCAGAGCAGGTGATGGAGAAATTCACGCGCTCGAGATAATTAAGGCCATCAATGTTATTAACGCCGACATCCTCGAAATCAATTTCGAGGGTGTTACCACTGCTGATGGTGCACGGTGGGGGTTCAATCAGCGTGCCGTTAAAGGCAAGATTGGCCATTGCTGCGTTGGCAAGACACACCGAGCACACAGCAAAAAGAACCGGCTGTTGCCAGAATTTCATCTGTCTTTCCTTCTCATTGCTGCGCAACCACCAACGTGGCCGACGCGGAAAACGCCCCGGCTTGCAGAGTGGAGCCAGACTTTTTGACGGGGACGGCTTCCATCGTTGGCAAGGTCGGGTAAGTGAAATTTTTCAGGCTATTGAGAGGCCATACGCTGCCGTTCATGAAAAGCCTGATGCCAAGATCAGTGTTATTTGTACTCAGGCTTGTACCGTCAAAAGCAGCTCCGGTGCCTTGCAGCTTCAAGGTCATGCCATTCGATGAATGGCCGGTACACGTCACGGTGTAGGGCACGCTGCGTTTGTAGTTCACACCGTCGATGCGGGTGGTCATCAGGTCACTGCCAAAAGGAACATTGAGCGTGCTCCCCCCATTAATGACGCAGGAAGGAGGTGCAACAATTACGCCCCGAATAGTCAGGCCGACCTCTGCATGAACGACTTGGCCCACACTCAACAACCCGCAACCACAGATGAAGACGGCCCCCAAATATGTAATCTTGGCCATTCGTTTTTCCTCACTCATAGTTCAGCCTGAAATCCACGGCTGCCCGAAAAGCACCATTGGTCAAGGCGGCCGATGTCCGTGTGGGCTGTACATGCCAGGTCAGCGTGTCGCTGCCATGGGCCAGAAACAAAGGTGCCCCCCGCGAGCCAAGACGCACATCGCGCCCTAGCGAATCAGTCAAACGCAAGCCCATCCCGCTAACGCCCTGCACTTTCACCAGACGCGGGTCATCCGCATCGGCCACCGCAACGAAAGACACGCTGACGACAGGTTGGTACGCACTCCAGACCAGCGTGCCTGTACGGTCATTGAGCACGCTGCCGGAAGCACGTCGGCAATCCAGAAAACGTAACTGAAACGCCTGGGGGGTGGCGCCGTCTCCAGGACGCATCAACACACTGCGCGGCACAGTTTTGAGGTCGACCGTCTGATAGGCTGAGGTCATTTCAAGGACACAGGGCGCATGGTTTAACGAGCCTGAAATATCCAGTAGACCCTCGCTATCAGCCAGGGCCGACAATGTCGACAGCCCCAGTAGCAGCCCGGTCAAACGTGACACAGAGTCAGGTTTCATAAATCACTCCTGCGCGTGCGTTACTCATCACCTGGCGACGCATCCACGTTTACTTTGCAGGTGTTGCCTGTACAGCTGAACGCCAGCACCGGGCGCCCACCGTAATCGTTTACGTAGGTCAAATAAGGGGTAGAACCGAGTGCAGAAGCACTCGGCCCGAGCGTCAATGAGCCCTTTGGCGGCACCATGAGTGGTTCAAACTGCGCGGCTGTTTTGGCAGCTTTACCGCTGCGCGCATCGACCAGCGTGACAAAGTAAGGCGTGGGATTGTTCACTTGGTAGTGATCCCCTTCACGGGTCAGCGTCAGTTTTTGCTGCCAGGGAGTGGACAGTTCTTGCTGACTTGGAATGATCGGGCCCGGTCGATAGAACAGCTTGATGCGTGTCTGCAGCGCGATCTGCAACGTGTTCGCTTTATCACTGCGCGGCGGAATTTCACGCAGGTTGAAGTAGTAAACCGACTCACGATCTTGCGCGAGCAGTTTGGCCGCGGGTAATGCCTGCACCTTGATCTGACTTTTTTTACCCGGTTCCAGACGCTGTACCGGTGGCAAAACCGTCAGCGGCGAGGTGATTTTGTTGCCCTGCTCATCTTCGATCCAGCCTTGAGCGAGGTAGGGTAATTGGGTGTTGTTGTTGGTGATATTCATACTGACAGCGTCTTTGCTGCCGTCAAAAATCACCCTCGTTCGATCCAGCCCAATCGCGGCCTTGGCGTTATTGAAAAGACTGAACATTAAGCACCCAAGCAAAAAGGGAACACAGCGGTGGGGGGTCATCATGAGGTTTTTTTCTCCGTTTCAATTCGCTTGTCAGTCAGCGACGTTGGCGCAGACAAGGTTTTTTCAGACGCCGGGACATGGCATACCAGGCTTAAGGTCGTGACCAGGCCATCCACGGGCAGGGTCTCAGGCATCACGAGGGTGCAACGTTCACGCCCTCCCCAACTGACCGTCATGGTTTCGCCAGGCTGGATGCCGCTCAGGTAAACACTGCCACCGTCATTGACGATGCCTGTGTTCTGTTGGTTTTCATTCTTGACCGTGGCCCCAAAGGGCGGAGCGCTGCCATCGGGCAGGCGTAGCTCAATCATCGCTTTTTCACCGGAGATGACTTCCAGTGTGCGATAACCGATGGCCCCTTCCGTCAATGTCAGCTGCGTGACTGACTGGGTGGCTTCGACATTGGCAGGCAGGTTTTCAAGGTCAACGCTGGCAGCCGTTCGGTTAAAGCTGTTGACGTCCGCAATCACGGCTTTACCGAATGCGTTGCTGCGAGTCGGGTTGCCATAGCCCCGTATGGGTACGTCGGGTACCCCGGTGGTATCGACCATCAACCGTGTTCCACCCGTGCTGCTGCTGCGATGCAACGCCCCACCATGCGCCGTCAATGTGCCGCCGCCTCGAGCAGACACGCTAACACTGGTGTATCCCTTCTCCTGCGCGCTGGCGCTCCAGTCCACATCCGCCAAGTCGCCGGTATGATTCAGATAGCCACTCACCGAGTTATCACTCGCCGACAGTTGATAGCTGTTGCGTTCGTTCAGACGATCACTGAAACGGGTTGAGTAGCTATATTTATCAAGCGCACGATTGACACTGGAGGTCAGCGTGCCACTTCTGCCCAGCGGAAAACTGACAGATAAGTACATGCCGGTACTGCTTTCATGGCCACTGCGCACATCTCGTTGCTGGTTACGGAACAGATTCAGGGAGAGGCTCATGTTCTTCACAGAGCCCAAGTTGAAATAACGGGCCAGCGAAAAAGACCAACGCTCACTGTCAGGACGGTCCCACCAGGATTGATTCGTGTAATTGAGATAGGCCGTCACGCCAGCATCACGGAACTGCTTGTTGAATGTGGCGGTATACAGCGCTTTACTGCCGCCCACCGGGCCGCCGTATTCATTGGCGTCCAGATACTCGCTCATGCTCATGTAGTTTTTTTCGGAAAAACGATAGCCCGCAAAAGTGACCTGGCTGTCGTACTCTTCAAATCGTTTGGAATAGCTCAAACGATAGGACGCCCCGGACAGCGTATCGTCATTCAAAACAGCTCTGGCACGTGTGACATCCAATGACACAGCTCCAAAACCCAGAAGGTCTCGTCCTGCCCCTAACGTCAGTGCTTTGTAGTTGTTGTCCGTGATAGCGCCGCCGTACAGCGACCAGCCATTACTGATACCCCAGGAAAACTCCCCCGTAGCAAACGCGCTGCCATGCCCGCCATTGTGCAAATCAGACGGACGCCCGCTGGCTAACTTGTAGCGCACCGTTCCGGGCCGCGTCAGGAAAGGAATACTCGCCGATTCAACTTTAAAGGTACTGACGCTGCCGTCCTGCTCCTCTACGCGAACATCCAGCGAGCCGCTAACCGCATCGTTGAGATCCTGAATGCGAAAAGGCCCTGCTGCGACCAGCGTTTCATAGATCACCCTGCCTTGTTGGCTGATGATGACTTTGGCATTGGTATTGGCCACGCCGACGACTTCAGGCGCATAACCGCGCAAGTTGGGCGGCAACTGGTTGTCGTCAGAGTTAAGCGAAACACCCGTAAAGCGGAAACTGTCGAACAGATCTGAATACAGGTAGTTTTCGCCCACCATGAGACGCGCCTGAAGCGAGGGCACTGCGCGGTAGGCATAAAACCGGGTCCACTCAAGTTTTTGTCCGCTGCGGGTATCGTCACTTTCGACACGGCCTTGCCAATCAGCGCGCAAGCGCCAGGGCCCGGCATTGGCGCCCACGGTGCCGTTACCCGTTAAGGTATTGCGTGTAGAGTCGTGCCGTTGATGAATGCTCTGCCCGGTGAGGTTGTAGTCAAGCAGCAGCCCTGGCACCCCTTCATCCCATCGGGAGGGCGGGTCCCAGTTGGGTGCGCTGTATTCCAGGTAGGCCTGAGGTAATGAGATACGCAGGGTTGAACTGCTCAAGTCACCCGTCACTTCCATGCCGGGCAAGCTGCTCGTCTCAAGACACCCGCCGTCTTTCCACCACGCAAGCTGGTCGACGAACTCTTTTTTCAAACCCAGTTGTTCTACTAAAAGATGCGTCAAACACGCCTGACTGCCTTTGGGATCATCTTCTGGCGGGTAAAAAGCCACCGTGTGCTCTGAGAATGTTTCGGTGTTTACCTGGATAGCCATCGGGTATGCGCCTGGCAAGATAAAGCCACTGCGCGAAAACTGGGACAAATCAAAATTACTGCGATCATTGAGGTCGAGGATGTCGGTATTGAACTGAACCTCCTCTGCGGCCTTTACCCCGTCGCACATCGATATCAGGCCACCCAACACACCGGGGCACACAATCGATTTGAATGCTGAACGGGTTAATAACGTAGACAACCCATACATTCAGAAATACTCCAGCCTGAAACGCACCGCAGCGCGGTGTGCTCCTACAGCCATGGGACGGTCATTGCCGATCAGTTGAATGACATAGTGAAGTGTCTGATCTCGTCCGCTCAGTGGTGCAAGATCCATAGGTACGCCCGGCGTGCTTTCGCGCCCATTCACGTCAGTGATGTGCAATGCCACACCCTGCGAGGAACCCAAGGCGGCAAACGAACGACCTTCACGATCAGTCTGCCCCTCGAAGGTCACACGCACATGCTCTGAGTCTGGCAAGTAATTACCGGGACGCTCCGGGTCGGGTCGGGTCAGCGAACAACTCACCAGACTTAACGAGAACGGATGAGGATCACTTTCGCCATCACGAACAAGTCGCCCTACTGGAACAGGGTCCATTTCAATAACTTGATAAGCACTGTTGGCATCCAGCGCACAAGCGGAATCAAGAATTTGTCCACTCAGCATGACTCGCCCTTCATCTTTATGTTCTTGAACAGCAAACACCGTATTAAAGAGGGTTGAACCCAAGACGAGCGAGGCGCTAACTACCAACGCCGATAACACATTCACATTGATCTCCCACTCAAGTGCTGCCCCGCCACTGAACTAACAGCGGCAGGGCAGATACTTATTGATAGGCCAGCGAGAAGTTAGTCACGGCGGTAAATTCACCCGGCGTGATATCGCCTGTGGCTTGGCCTTTCAAGTAGGCACCAAATGCCAGTGTGTTATTACCATCAGCCAAGAGTCGAGGCGTGGTGGCCGTACCCAGTACAACGGGTGCGCCACTGCCATCGACCATCATGATGCCGGCCCCCTGAGCGGTGCCCACAATGCCCAACGCCCCGGGTACGGCGGCCGACTCTGCACCGGTGAAGGTCGTCGTCACCGTTTTATCGGTAAGACTGGACACATCGCAGCCAGTCAGATTGATATAGAAGTCTTCGGGGCTGGCTACACCACCGCCCGCCAACTGCGACTTTGCTACCTGACCCAGGCCAACGGTTTGATCAACGCTATCAGGATCAATTGAACATGCAGCTTCGATAATGGCGCCTTTAAACGTCACAGTCCCTTCGCCTGCACCTGCTGCATATACAACAGACCCTGAACCCGCCAACAAGACCATAGATGCCAATGCTGTTTTAATTGCAACGTTCATACAGTTATTCCTACGTTTAGTTAATTAAAAAGATTGCTTGAACACGCGCCTACGGGAGAAAACAACAAGTTTTATGGAACGTTTAGTTGCGCGCCGACAAAACCTTTAGACGTCCTTATCCACCCTTGCGTCAAAGACGCAATAACCCTCCATAATCAATAGGCCGAGAAGAAGCATACTTAACAGTTATTGCTAAGTTACGTACCGTCGCACCGACACATGAAACAACACTGAAATGCATATTTGCACGTTGATGTCTCGATGACGCTTGCGATGGAACTGTGAAGAATTTAACTGCTATTTCTGTAAAAGCTTGTAGGAATTTCCTGAAGTTTCAAAAAAACTTCTAGGGCTCAAAGGTAAGTGAGGGGAAGAGATGACCTAAAAATTGAGCAAAAAAAAACCGCGATCAGTGATCGCGGTTTACATGGATAGCGGGATGTTATTTGGCGAGCGGAATTTTAGGTGCCCACTGAAGCCATTCGTCTTCGGACTTGTCGAACAACGGGAATGTTTGTTCAGGTCGCGCCTGATTACCCATCTTGTCTCCGTCCGGCGTCGCGAAGGCTATCCCCCCCTGAACCAAAGTCTCCAGGGACTCAGTCCGTATCGTCGCGCCTTTGAACAAACCGAAGTCCACACCAAAACCGCTGCTGTTCCAAAACCGGCTACCGCTACGCACCAATGGCGCGTAGCGCGGCTCGATCAGAATATGCACCAAAACTCGATCTGCGGTATTGCCCAGCTCATACCCTGTCACTTTGCCTACCGTCACTTCTCTATAAGTCACGGGAACCCCCTCTTTGAGCGAACCACGACGTGGTGCGCTCAGTACCAGACTGAGGCCAGCTTGAGAAATGGCGGCTTCAGGCGCCTGGTCGAGTGCGACAAAGTGAGTCTGCGGGCCAGATTGTTTCGCTGCGGGTTGAACCTCAAGGTATTGGCCGGTAACCAGGGTTTCGAGGTTGGCGGTTTTCATCAGGCCAAGTTCAGGTTTGACAACCCAGAACTGGCTACCCGCGCGAGCAATGCGCCCAGGCACCTCAGTAATGCGGGCCTGCAGCATGACTGATTGCAAATCATCACTCAAATCAACGCTTTCAATCTTGCCAACCTCAAGCCCTTTGAAGCGAATCGGCGTGCCACTGCGCAGTCCATCGGCGCGGGCTACTTTAATGGTGATGGGCACGCCCTGCTCCATGGCCGCATCCCGATCCGTGTACAAGCGGAAACGTGGAATACGCTTTTGCAGAGGCGCCTTGGCTTCAGGTGTTTCAAATGCAATCCCACCTGCCATCAGGCTTTGCAGGGACTCACTCTTGACCTGAATACCACCCGTCAACCCCCCCGTCAGTGTTATGCCGCTGGCATTCCAGAAACGTGTTGAGGCATTGACCAGATTCTCGTATTCCTTTTCGATGTGTACACCAATGACCAACTGTTTTTTGGTACGCGAAAACTGGTAGCTCTGAACCGAACCGACTTTGACCTGTTTGTAGAGTATCGGGCTACCCACTTCCAGCGAGCCCAGGTTATCGGTGAAGAGCACCATGTGCAGACCTGGCGATCTCAGATCTAGGGGCGGTGCTTTGGGGCGGGCAACAAACTCACGCTCGGGGGTATTGCCTTTATCACCTGGACGGATAGCGATGTAATTACCTTTAACCAAAGCCTCCAGCCCTGTGATACCGGCCAATGAGATGGACGGTTTGACAACCCAAAATTCAGTACCTTTAACCAGATAATCTTCAGCCAAAGGATCCAGGGCCAATTCAGCACTGGCGCTGGTCAGGTCTGGATCGACCTTGAGAGTCTTGAGGCTACCGACCTGTATGCCTTTATACATAACGGGCGTACGACCCGCCTGAAGGCCCTCAAAATCGCTGAGTTTGACTTTGACCTTGATGCCGGCTTGAGCGGCGTCGAAGTCTTCATACAAACGGAACGGTAAATTCGGGTCCGTTGGCGGGCTGTCTTGACGATTTTCAGGCGTGGCAAACGCAATACCGCCCGCCACGATGCTGGCCAGTGACTCGCTGCGCAGTTTCAATCCCGAGAGATTCGCGTCGATGCTAATCCCGCTGGCATTCCAGAAGCGCGTGTGTTTGCGCACAAGATTGGCGTAAGTCGGCTCGATGAAGACCTTGATCTCTACAGTGCTTTGATCTTCTGACAACACATAGCTTTTGACCTGACCGACCTGAATTTGTTTGTAGAACACCGGGCTGCCGCGATTGAGCGACCCCAGACGATCAGCCTTAAGGCTTAAATGCAGACCGGGCTTTGCATCAGACAGGGGCGGCTCTTGTGACAATGCCTTGAATTTACGTGTGGGCTCACCATCGGCAGGGCTGACGGCAATGTAATTGCCCGATACCAGGGTCTCAAGACCCGTAATCCCCGCTAAAGATACGCTGGGTTTGACCAACCAGAAGCGAGTGTTGGTTTTGAGGTACTGCTCAACGTCCTTGTCCATTTCGACGGTGGCAATCACGCCCTTGTTCGGGCCGTCCTCATCCAGAGCAAGGGTTTTGACCTTACCCACAGGCATGCCTTTATAGACAACTTCGGTCTTGTTGGCGACGATGCCTTCGCCACTCTCAAAACGCACCTGAATATCGATTCCCGTTTGGGTATAGGCACGCCATCCCAGCCAGCCACCGATGATCAAGGCAATAAGGGGAAGAATCCAGATAGCAGACCAATTGGAAGCCGGTCGGGTTTTAGCAGTAGGTAATTCACTCATGGTCGTCGTCCGACTCCGTGTTATCCCAAATCAGTCGGGGATCAAAAGTTACAGCTGCAAGCATCGTCAGCACCACTACGCTGGCGAAAGCAACAGCGCCGAGATTAGCCTCAACGCTGGCTATTCGCCCAAAATTCACCACCGCCACCAGAATGGCGATGACAAAAATATCCAGCATTGACCAGCGGCCAATGAATTCAATGAATCGGTACATGATGATGCGTTGACGTGCCGATAAGGGCTGGTGACGCTGCACTGAGAACAGCAGCAAGGCGATGCCGACCAGCTTAAACGTTGGCACCAGAATGCTCGCGATAAATACGACGGCCGCAATCGGAATCATGCCGTGCTGCACCAACTCGATAACGCCGGCCATAATCGTGCTGGGTGAACCTTGACCCAGCGAGTTGATGGTCATGATCGGCAGAAGATTGGCCGGAATGTAGAGAATGGCCGAAGTCAGCAGCAACGCCCATGTTCGTTTCAAGCTGTCAGGACGCCGAGCGTGCACTAGCGCACCACAACGGGTACAGGTTTGCTCGTCTGTTTCAGGGTCTTGTTTGTTGAGTTCGTGACACTCGGTGCAGGTCAAGATACCCGCATCAATCGCCCGCATGGGTATCCTCCCCTGATAATGCCTGCCAGATCTGGTGCGGTGACATCACCACTTCGAGCCAGACTTGAACCAGTAACAAACTGACAAAACAGATCAAACCCAAGCCAAAACTCAGTTCTGCCAAATCGGCCAGTTTCACGATCGCGACCAGCACCCCCATCAGATACACCTCCAGCATGCCCCAATCGCGTAAATGATGATAAATGCGGTAGATCAGCAGACCATAGCTACGGCCGATATCCCAACGGATGCTGAGTAAAACTGCCAATTGGCACAATAATTTCAGCAAAGGAATAGCCATGCTGCACAGGAACACCACTATAGCGATCCCTGGCATTCCGGTATTGAACAAGCCGAGCACACCACTCCAGACAGTGTCTTGCGACGACTGACCCAAAAGATTGAGTTGCATGATGGGAAGAAAATTTGCAGGCACGTAAAGCAGTAGAGCAGCAATCACCAATGCAAGGCTGCGTTCGACGACGTTATGCCGGTGCGCATATAGCTCATAGCCGCAACGAGGGCACTGAGCTTTCTCACCGAGGGCGAGTTGTGGTTTGCGCATCAGCAAATCACATTCATGGCAAGCCACTAACTCGTCCAGCGGTAAATCTGACACCCTGCGGGGGTCAACCGAATCTGGCATATATGAAGTCTCGGACACAAAAATGACTGCGCCTATTCTAGTGCGCAGGCTGCAAAATAACTGCGCTATTTGTAGGACTTTGACTGCAAGCTGCAAGCTGCAAGCGAACAGCTGCAAGCTGCAAGCTGCAAGCTGCAAGCGAACAGCTGCAAGCGAACAGCTGCAAGCGAACAGCTGCAAGCGAACAGCTTGGGGCATGCAGAGGATTTAAACCCTATTGCTTGTCGCTCGCTCGGGCTTTTTCGCGCACAAAAACAAACCCCCTGTCTGCGTGAGCAGACAGGGGGTTTGGAATTTAATCTTGACGATGACCTACTCTCACATGGGGAAACCCCACACTACCATCGGCGATGCATCGTTTCACTACTGAGTTCGGGATGGGATCAGGTGGTTCCAATGCTCTATGGTCGTCAA